>JBAWXL010000471.1:0-1502 GCA_037144095.1 Bacteroidota bacterium | reverse complement strand
ATCAGTTGTTTGGAATTAAAACAATCGGTATTTCGGGCATCAATATTAATCAAAATGTCACACCTGGTTCCGGATCTATTTCACTAAGTGATAATCTATCGTACAGCATTAATGGAGTGAAAGTTGGTTCTCAGGTAGTAATGGTAAATGCCATAAATGGTATGACCGGCAAAAAAATTAATGTTACCGGAACTATAAGTAGTCTCACTATTTCGAATGCTTCGGTACTAACCAATAGGATAGATATTTCCATACCGGATGTAAATACAAGTATTGCTGTAAATCAATTCATATCCAATGATTTGAAGAAGATTTACAGTCTGGCACTTAAAACTCCATCAACATTAGAAATTGATTTGAATGTGAGCAATATGCCTGCAGGTATTGACTCAATTTTCTTCAAAGATTACACGATACAATTCCCATCGTTTATTAAATGTAAAACAGGAGATTTGAATGGGTCGAATCAATTGGTAATGAATCAGGGATTCAAAGTGAAGACTGGATTTAAAAAGACTATATCCATAGAAAAGATTGATTTTGGTTCAAATGGATTAGACTTGACTAATGGTAATTTTGTGCTGAACGAAGCAGTTACAATGAAAGGAAGTGCCTACGTTAAGAGTTCCAGTGTAAATTCAAGTGATGTTGCCGGTATTACCATTAGTCCGAGTGTAAGTGTTGGAAGTATGACTGTTGGATTAATTGAAGCACAAATTTCTACGGCTATTCAACCAGTTTCTCAAAATCTGGCTTTGAATTTACCTTCCTTCCTTTCAGGTGGCAATAGCATATTGGATATCGTAAATCCTGTTTTGTCACTTGAAATTGGTAACAGCCTCGGAATTCCAATGAGTATTGATTTAAGCCTTATTCCAAAGAAGAATGGAGTGGCTGTAGCTAATGGAACAATAAATACAACCATTGCCATAGCCCCAGCAGCAATTTTAGGTCAGACGACATGGAGCAGATACTGGATATCAAACTACTGCAAGGGTTATTCGGCCGGTTTCGATACTATTAATGTGGCACTCCAAAAACTTTTACGTTCAGTTCCTGATCAGGTAGAAATAAGTGCAACACCTTCAATTACAGGCTTAAAACAAACGGTAGACCTGAGTTCGACTAACAATAGTGTGAATCTTAAATTTGCAGTTAATGTTCCGTTGAGTTTTGGAAAAGATTTCCAATTACAATATATTGACACAATACCTGATTTACAGAAATCAATGGCTGATATTCTGAAAATGACTCATTCGATTGATATTATTGCAGTTGTTGAAAATTCAATACCTCTTAAATTATCATTAATTGCAACAGCTTTGAATTCTACTAATGGAATAATCAGTGGAGTTACAGTTAGTTCAGTCGATAAAATAAAATCAGGTAATGCTGATGGCACTGCTCAAATCAGTACAATTAGAATCAGCCTGAAAGAAACAACAACCGATGCGATTAAACTTCTGGATAAACTGATTCTGACCGTTTCGGCTAAGAATAAC
>JBAWXL010000470.1:0-1503 GCA_037144095.1 Bacteroidota bacterium | reverse complement strand
CCTTGAGCTGAAGGTGATTAAAAAAGTGATGGATGTTAACTTTTGGGGAGCCGTGTATTGCACCCACTATGCATTGCCACATTTGTTGAAAACCGGCGGATCGGTGGTCGGGGTTTCATCTATTGCAGGCTATAAAGGGCTACCGGGCCGCACGGGTTATTCGGCTTCTAAATTTGCATTGCAAGGCTTTTTAGAAGTCTTACGAATTGAAAATTTGAAAACAAATCTTCATGTTTTGATTGCCTGTCCGGGTTTTACGGCTTCCAACATACGAAAGACTGCCCTTGCAAAAGATGGCAGTCAGCAAGGTGAATCGCCCCGTGCCGAAGAAAAAATGATGAGCGCCGAGCTGGTTGCCGAAGAAATTGTGAAAGCAATAATTAAACGAAAAAAATTGCTTCTGTTGACCACTCAAGGTAAAATGACCGTGCTGCTGAATAAGTTTTTTCCATTTTTTATGGATAAAATGGTGTATAATCACATGGCGAAAGAGCCTGATTCACCTTTTAGTTAAGCCAAATAAAAGGCAATTCTACACTTATCTTCAACGATATCAATAACAGTAGTTTTTTAAATAAGGAATAATTTTTGTTATTCATTATTTCCTTTGCCCTTATTCGGGCAATAATTTTAATTTTGTAACAAACATCTCTACACTTGAAACTGAAAGCAAATTTCATTCCTACTATTCTTTTTATTGGTTTTGCGACCATTATGAGTTCGTGTAGTTCGGTGAAATATCTGAAAGAGAATGAAGCTTTACTCATTAAAAATCGTATTTCGTGCGATAATCTGAGTATTAATAAAGAAGATGTGGCAACTTATTTACGTCAAAAACCTAATCGGAAAATATTTGGATTTGTTCCCCTTAAGCTTTGGATTTACAATTGGGTGAACCCCGAAAAAGAAGAAATCAGAGATATAAAGAGAGAAAAAAAGTTAAATGAAATCAATAAGAAAAGAGATGCGAAGGGGAAAAAGCCCAAAACCCGAAGATATTTCACCAAATGGCTGTTGAAAAACGGCGAAGCTCCGGTGGTGCTCGATACTTCGCTGGTGTTGAATTCGGCTGACATCATCAAAAAATATGTAAGTTCAAAAGGATATTTCAATGCCGAAGTGAGTTCAAAGGTTGAATATCTGAAAAGAAAAAAAGCTGTAGTAAAGTATAACATCACCACAAAAGATCCTTACGTGATTAAAAGCATTGAATATAGTTCATCTGATACGAACCTTTTAAGTTATGTTTATGCCGACACATCGAATTCATTAATAAAGCCCAATATGCCCTGTGATTTTGATGTATTGGATAATGAACGAGATCGTGTAGTATTATCTTTAAAACAAGAAGGATTTTATTATTTCAATAAAGATTTTATCAGCTATCGTTTGGATACATTAAACGGAATGAACAGTGTCAAGGTGTATGCATTGATAAAGAAAAACACCTATAAACTAACCGGCGACGATAATATTTACACTGAAAATCATAAGCAATATTTG
>JBAWXL010000469.1:0-1509 GCA_037144095.1 Bacteroidota bacterium | reverse complement strand
ATCTGATGCAGACGATTGTTGCCGAGAAACCAATTGAAGACGGTGATCATTTTCTGATGATAGTCTTCATCTTGCAACACATCATAAAACTTGCTTAAGGTCATGATGCTATAAGCAACATCAATGGGTTGTTCGCCAAAATCTCCGGCTTCGTGTCCCTTTTGCAGCCATTTTTTATTAGAAATGACTTCTATCCCATTTTCGTTAAAGGTTTGCGAAATAAGGAAATGAATGCTTGATTTGGCAATGTCCTTATAAACTTTATCTCCGGTAAGCAACCAGGTATATAACATGGCTTCGGGCAAAATGCTGTTGGCATAGGTTAAATATCCTTCGAACCATTCCCAATCAGGGCTAGATTCGTGTTTGTACATTTGAACCAAACGATTGGCTAATGTTGTAAGCAGTTGGAATGTTTGAGCGTCTTTAATAGCCGTTTGGTAATAATACAATCCTTTTATGGTAAAAGCCATGGCTCTTGTGGAATGAACCGTACTGATATGATCCAGTGTTTTTTCTAATAAAGTTTCGGCATCGGAAATAATTTTCATTGGCAACAAACCAATCAGCGAAACCACATAGCCCAATGCCCAAATAGCCCTGCCGTTCGAATCGTCTAAGTTTGTTGTATTGTTTTGTTCGGTAAACTGTTTGTTTTTATCCACATAATTCAGGAAATTACCAGCAGGTTGAATACAAAGTTGAATAAAGTCGAGATATTTTTGAATATAGGGAATACTCTTTTCGTCGCGAGTGAGTTTATAATACATACACATCGAAATCAATGCCCTTGCATTATCATCGAGTGTATAGCCCGTGCTAATATCGGGTTGATTGATTTTTGAAAATTGTATCATGCCTATGTCAGTGGTCATCTTCAGTATATGATTCAGGCTGATGTCGGGCAAATTAAATCGTAGGGAGATGTTTTCAGCAGCAATTTTTTCAAATAATTTGGCATGATGTACGGCTGAGTTTTCCCATGCCGTGGATACAATTTTCTGCAGGGTGGTAGAACTGATGCTCTTGCGTAAAGGTTCGTCGTTGAGAAGGCGTAACACCCCATCGGCTAATTGTTTTGAGTTGCTAAAATCGAAAATAATTCCTGTGTCGCCATTTAATACTTCTTTGGCATGAGGGATGGGAGTAGAAATGATGGGACAGGCACAGCTCATTGCATACAAAAAAGTGCCACTTACAGCCTGGTTTGGGTCGTTAGAAGTAAAGAGGTAAATATCGGTTAGTTGAAGATATTCCAGCAAATCGGGTAAGGACAAATATGTATTAATAAATCTGACATTTTTTTGAAGATGATGCAATTGCACTTTCTGCATAAGCATTTCCCTATACTTCTCCCCTTCCGACTTCACCACTTCGGGATGGGTTTTGCCAATAATCAGAAATATGACTTCAGGATGGGTTTTAATGATAGCAGGTAAGGCTTCTAAGGTGGTTTCGAGGCTTTTTCCAGAGCTTAACAATCCGAAGGTTGTGAGCACTTTTCTGCCG
>JBAWXL010000468.1:0-1531 GCA_037144095.1 Bacteroidota bacterium | reverse complement strand
AAGTGCTGAGGATGATATAATTATCGGAGAAATAATTATAATAAATGATTTTTTCAATTGGGATGTTTTTATGGCACGCGGATAACACTGATAAAGCGGATTTGCACAGATAAAATAAATTTGAGATGAAAGGGATTTCATTTTATAACCACCCCGGCCATCGCTCAGTCGCTCGGCCTTCCCCTCCTATCCGCAAGCGGCAGGAGGGGTATTTGGAAGAATAAGGAATGTGCAAGCGGCAGGATAGGTATTTTTATATGAAAAAATATATTTTGTTGGAGAGGTATTGTTGTGATAGCGGAAATATGAGGTGAGTAAGGGCATCAAAGAGAAATATGTATTTGCAACCTTAAATTTCAATTTCACCTTTATAAAGTTGGTGAATTGGAAATATCAGGTCCCACTCTTTTCCCCAGACTAAATTTCCCTTTTCGATGTGGAATTTTTTGAATATTTGAGTATTGCTATATTTTTTCAAGAAACCTACTTTTTTTGTAGCTAAGAAAGGCCCAAAATCAATTATCCTATTCTTCCCATCATTGAATTCTACAGAAATCCTGTACCCTTCAATATAGGTAGCTTTATTTACTAATAATGATTCTATTTTATTATCAAGTAACATCTACAATCTATTTATTTTTTCAGATTTAACTTCTTTACCCGCTCTAAAATCATCCCACTTTACTTTTATCCTTGAGTAATATACTTCAACAAACGCTCTTATCTTTTCTCTTTCAGCAGGGGTTATGCTTTTTTACTTCCCTTATATTTTCGAATGGTAACAGATTCAAGTTTGCCTCTATTAATTACAAAATCAACTTTTACTTCTTTATCCCCCTTCTTAACATGACAATGAAATGGTTCATGATCGTTACTATAAAAGAAAAATATAAAACCCAAATATTCAAATACTTTCGGCATAAATTAAAGCTTATGCCAAAATATTATTACATCACTTTTGACAAAATTAAGAATATTATTGCTCGAACCTTAAAACTTATAAATATTGGAACTTTATTCCTAATATTTTACATTTTGCAAGGGTATAATTTTTTGACACCTTGATATTTAAAAATATTTTTTTGTACGGTTTTCTGGTACAAAGCTTACCCGGATTTACTATTTTCATCCCCACCTCATGTTTTCGCGTTAACGGAAATAGGGGGTGGGTAAAGGCACTTAAAGAGAACTTGCATGTTTATTTATGAGAGTAACCACCCCGGCTGTTCGCTCAGTCGCTCCAGCCACCCCTCCTATCCGCAAGTGGCAGTTGGGGTACTTTTTCTTACGTTTTAAACGCTTTGCGTTTAAAACCTTTATTTATAAACCCTTTACTTTTTTTTCTTTAAATTTTAGATGGCTTTAAGTAGACAATTTGCATATGCTACTAGCCCTTCTTCTCTTCCTACGAATCCTAATTTCTCTGTTGTGGTGGCTTTGATGGATACATCTTTAATGGTAACACCCAAAATGTCTGCGATGGTTTGTTGCATCTGTGCTACATAGGGTTTAATTTTTGGAGCTTCAAGGC
>JBAWXL010000467.1:0-1533 GCA_037144095.1 Bacteroidota bacterium | reverse complement strand
ACACCTATTGCTGCTGTAGCTAAATTTGCTGCTTCGGGCAAACGAATTCGCAAGAAAGATTTGGGTATGATGGCAATGTCTTATGGTTATGTTTACGTGGCTCAGGTGGCTATGGGAGCTAATTATGGGCAATATTTCAGAGCTTTGAAAGAAGCAGAAGCTTATCCTGGACCTTCTCTAATTATTGCTTATTCTCCATGTATCAATCATGGTTTGAGAGCCGGTATGGGACAAACGCAAGAAGAATCTAAACGTGCAGTTGATGCAGGTTATTGGTCCTTGTTCCGTTACAATCCATTGTTAGAAGCTGAAGGAAAGAATCCTTTTATTCTTGATACTAAAGAACCCAAATGGGATGAATTCCAAGGCTTCTTGAACAGCGAAGTGCGCTATACATCATTGAAAAGAGCCTTCCCGAAAGAAGCTGTTGAGCTTTTCAAAGCTGCTGAAGAAAATGCTCGTTGGAGATTTAAGAGTTATGTGCGTATGTCGGAAATGGATTTTTCGAAATAATCAATTACAGAGAAAATATTATCCAATTAATTTATTTATAAATACTTTTTAAAGAAAAAATATATGGCAAATCTCGGTGTAAAGTTTATGGGTTTGGACTTGAAGAACCCAATCATTGTCGGTGCCAGCAATCTGGTAACAGATATAAAGAATTTAAAGAAAATTGAAGATGCAGGAGCAGCGGCTATAGTATATAAGTCGCTGTTTGAAGAGCAAATTCAATTAGAAGAACTTGAATTAGATCAGGATATGATGGAATATTCGGAACGGAATGCAGAAATGCAATCGTTGTTTCCTGATATGAAACATGCCGGACCGGTTGAGTTTTTGATGAACTTGGAAGAAGCGTGCAAAAGCGTTTCAATTCCTATGATTGCAAGTTTAAACGCTGTGTATGAAGATACATGGATTGAATATGCAGAAAAAATAGAACAAACGGGTGTTGCTGGGTTAGAGTTAAACTTTTACAGCATCCCAAGCAGTTTTGAGACTTCATCAGCGCAGATTGAACAAGAGCAAATTGATGTGCTGAAAGCGGTGAAGAAAGCGGTGAAGATTCCAGTTTCGGTGAAATTGAGTCCGTTTTATACCAACACATTGGGTTTTGTCAAGAAAATGGATGAAGCAGGTGCTGATGGTTTTGTTCTGTTTAATAAGTTATTTCAACCTGATTTTGATTTAGATAAAGAAGAATTGCATTTTCCGCATTATCTTAGTTATGAAGATGAAAATAGATTACCTTTACGTTTTGCAGGACTTTTGTATGGCAATATTCATGCAAATGTTTGTTGCAACACTGGTATTTTCAACGGTGCTGATGTTATTAAGATGGTTTTGGCGGGTGGCGATTGCGTTCAAGTGGTCAGTACTTTGTATAAAAACCAAATTGGTCATATCAAAACTATGCTTACAGAAATGAACGATTGGATGGACACAAAGAATTATGCTTCGATAGCCGATATCAAAGGCAAATTATCGAAGAAAAACTCTAAAGACCCCTTTGCGTTTAAACGTGCACAG
>JBAWXL010000466.1:0-1567 GCA_037144095.1 Bacteroidota bacterium | reverse complement strand
CACATTCTGAAAATTGCGGGAATAATTGTAGGTGGAATTGCCGGATTTGCATATTACCATTTTGTAGGCTGTGCAAGTGGCACCTGTCCGATTACTTCAAGTCCGTATATAAGTACAATTTACGGTGCTTTGATGGGTTATTTACTTTTTGATATGTTTAAAAAGAAAGAACATGAAACAAATTAAGAAATTATTTAAAAATTGGGATGCATCCCGTGTTCTCAAAGCCATTCTATCTGGAGCTCTTTTAATTTCGTATTATTACAATAGGGAAAATTTCTTTCTGTTTTTTGGATTAATGCTCGGTGTTCAGGCAGTTTTCAATATTGGATGTCCGGGCGGAAGTTGCAGTATATCAATTGGTAAGGATTCAAAACCTATAGTAAAAACGGAGAAATACGAACCTAAAAATTAAGAACAATATGTACAGTACTTTCAACATATCAGATTCAGATTGCATTTCGTGTACTAATGTTACCCTGAAAAGTCTTGGAGCATTACGAGGAGTGTTCGGTGCTGAAATTGACAGAATTAATGGTCAAGTAGTTGTAAATCATACAGATGAGGTTAGTCGGGAGGAGATTTCAGTTGTATTGGAATCACTCGGTTACAAAGAAATGCATCAGAGCATTGAACCCGATGAACCATCTATCTGGGGTTGTGCTTTATAGTTGACAACTCTATGAATAATAACATTTTAAAATTATAAATAATGAGAAAAACATTTTTTGCAGGTTTACTGCTTGCACTGAGCCTATCAGCGTGTGCTGGAAATACTAAATCAAACAATAATCAACCAAAAGAAACAAAGAAAATGGGAACAATTCACATTACAAAAGCTGAATTTATAGCAAAAGTTGCAAATTACGAAAAGAATCCAACTGAATGGAAATACCTGGGCGACAAGCCTTGTATCATTGATTTTTACGCATCGTGGTGCGGTCCCTGTAAAACAATCGCCCCAATACTGGAAGATCTGGCAAAAGAATACGAAGGTCAGATTTACATTTACAAGGTAAATACCGAAGAAGAACAGGAATTGGCCGGTGCTTTCGGAATCCGGAGTATTCCAAGTTTACTATTCTGTCCTATGAATGGCGCACCGCAAATGGCTCAGGGAGCAATGCCAAAAGAATCGTTCAAACAAGCTATAACAGAGGTTTTGCTGAAAAAATAAACTCTTTTCGTAAAGCAAATTGATTGTTAATTAAACGAAATTTACAGCTTGCTTTTAAACTCTTCCTCGATTTGAAAGTCAATAGATACAGATTACAACAAAGTATTAATAACAATCAAAATTAGTGCATTATGAAAAAGTATGGAATGTTAGTATTGGCTATGGCTTTTATGTTTAGCTTGGCTGTTTCTGCTCAAGATCCAACTCCTCCACAAGGAGAAAGAGGTCCTAAAAAAGAATTTCGTCGGGGAGACAAACCTATGGTATCTCCTGAAAAAAGAGCTGAAAAAATGGCTCAGGAATTAGGTTTGAGTGCTGCTGAAAAGGCTAAAGTGCAGGCATTGTTTGAAAAACAAGATGCAAAGCACAAAGAACAAATGGAAAAAGGCG
>JBAWXL010000465.1:0-1571 GCA_037144095.1 Bacteroidota bacterium | reverse complement strand
TCAAAAGAGTTTATGACCGAAGGCTTAAACGAGCATCAACAAATGCTCAGAATGCGAGGTCGTCCGAAGATTTTGCTTGCCCGAAACTTCGAAGAAGCGGAGGTTTTATATTCGAAATATAAAAATAATCTCTTGGGTGTTATCACCGATATGAGCTATAAACGCGAAGGTGTTATTGATAAGCAAGCGGGTGTGAAACTATGCGAGATGATTAAAAAAGACGATATGTATTTGCCTATTTTAATCCAATCGTCGGGAGCCGAAAACGAAGCGGTTGCAAAAGAAATTAAAGTGGGTTTTATAAATAAAAGTTCGAAAACCCTTTCGATGGAATTGCGCCATTTTGTGGTTCAATATTTTGGATTTGGCGATTTTGTGTTCATTGATCCTGAATCGGGAAAAGAAATCAACCGTGCTTCTGATTTAAAAATGCTACAACACCGCATTTTCGAAATACCCGATGAGTCCCTTCAATATCATATTAAACGGAATCATTTTTCGAAATGGCTGTATGCAAGAGCCTTGTTTCCGGTTGCCGAAATGTTCAAAGCGCTGAAACCCGAAGACTTTTTTGATTTGGATGAAGTGCGCCGCTATATTTTCGATACGATTTCGAGTTATCGTTTAAGTAAGGGTAGGGGGGTAATAGCCGATTTCAATAAAGACCGTTTTGATGAATATCTTATTTTTTCGCGCATCGGGAATGGTTCTGTTGGAGGAAAAGCCCGTGGATTGGCTTTCATCGATTCTTTACTGAAACGAAATCGTTTAATAGATAAGTTTGAAAACGTAATGATAACCATTCCCCGGACAGTTGTAATGGGTGTTGATATTTTTGATGAATTTATGGAAGAAAACAATTTGTATGACATTGCATTATCTTCTTCTACCGATAGCGAAATATTAAATGCTTTTGTCAATTCCCGTTTGCCTTTCCGCATTCATGAAGATTTATATGCTTTTATTAGCGTTGTGAACAAACCCATTGCAATACGTTCATCCAGTCTGCTCGAAGATTCCCACTATCAGCCTTTTGCAGGAATTTATTCAACCTATATGATTTCGAACACTTCGCAAAACGAACGTCTGAGTATAGAACAATTAAGTATTGCGATTAAAAGTGTGTATGCTTCTGTTTATTTTAAAGATAGCAAAGCTTATATGACCGCTACTTCAAACGTAATTGATGAAGAGAAAATGGGAATCGTTTTACAGGAAGTGTGTGGACAACGTTATGGAGACCGATTTTATCCTGCAATTTCAGGAGTGGCACGATCGATTAATTTTTATCCTATTCTGCCCGAAAAAGCTGAGGATGGGGTAGTGAATATTGCTTTTGGTTTAGGAAAACATATTGTTGACGGAGGAGTTACCTTGCGGTTTTCTCCAAAATTTCCTCAAAAAGTAATACAACTTTCAAGTCCTCAAATGGCTTTGCAGGAAACACAAAAATGTTTTTTCGCTCTCGATTTAAAAACAGATAGTTTTAAACCCAGCACAGATGATGGAATCAACTTGTTGAAACTTCAAATTGAAGATGCCGAAAAAGATAATTCGCTCACTTTTCTAAC
>JBAWXL010000464.1:0-1606 GCA_037144095.1 Bacteroidota bacterium | reverse complement strand
TGTCAAAGAACTGGCGAGATGCTGGCGGTAATGCCTGCGGCAAACGTCCAGGAAGTCGGCGGCGGCAAAGCCTGCGGCAAACGCCAACGACACCTACACCGCCCCCAGGCTTTCGCTCTTTGGTTAGGCATCAACTGCCGTATAATCCGCTTCCGGTTGCTGTAAAAAAGAGATAGTCGCCGTGGCGTGACATTTGCTTTTTCTGCAAATGGCATGACACCACTAAACAATTGCAAGTTTCGATTTTATCGTCATGCCGTAATAACCTAATTCAAAAATCGTCCAGGATTAAACCAATTTTCGATTATGCGGTAGTTGATTTAGAACACCATGTTCACCTGCGAAGTCAGGTGCAACAGATGGTTAGGCTGGATGCGTTTATTTGCATACATCTGCTGTAGGGTGATCATGACAGACAATTGCCTTCAATGCTTGAATTTGACAATTCTGTGTGTTGATCTGCTGATATAGCGTATCAAAATTTGCATTGACTTCGGCTGCTTTGGCTGATGTCCCGGCAGTGAAATTGTGCGGTTTTACAGCTACATCAGTGCATACACCACTTATAATTGCCCAAGATGGATTTTCTTTATGAGTTTGGCTATTTGTGATTACTTGCATATTTGATCCATCCGTACTAGCAATAACAATTTGGCGATAATCATTTACTAAACGGTGGAAGACAAACTTAGTTCCGTCGGGGCTATAAAAAGGGCCAGAATCATTAGATATTGTATTAGGAATTTGACTATTACCTGTACCATCAATATTAATAGTCCAAATGGAGCTTTTTCCATAAATAATTTTCTGTCCATTTGGTGAAAAATTGCACCTTTCAACTTTATTCTCATCTCCGTTAGGATGAAAAGTTAACTTAGTTTGATTAGATCCATCAGCGTTCATAACAAAAAGATTCAAGGGCCAAGCATACCATGTCGTCTCATTTTTATCGAAGCAAATTTTACTTCCATCAGGTGAAAATGCTGCAAAATGTTTCTGATAATCCCAGTTGTTAGTCAAATTTGTTAACCCTGAACCATCTACATTAATTACATAAACATCACCATCTCTCGTATCTCCCGTATAAACTGAATTATTTCTTTGAACTATTACCAATTTTTTACCATCATAACTCCAATTTGGACTAATAAAATCATTTGTGCTTTCTAAAATACTATGTTCATTTCCACCATCAATATCTGATATACATAGATAAAATTTTGTTCGATCAGCTGGCCATTTGATATAAGCAAGTTTAGATCCATCTTTTGAAACCGAAGGAAAAGCTCTATAATAATCATTATCAAATAGTTGTATTTCATTTGTTCCATCAGTATTTATTGCATATATTTTTGGCTTATATTCGCCTTTAGGATAAGCGTAGAAAAATATTTTTTCTGAAGCCTGAACAATATTAGCACAAGTAACAATGAAACAATTGGAAAGCAAACACAAAGATATAACTATTAAAATAATCATCTTTTTGCTTACAATAACTTCTTTCTCTTTTAAACATCTGGCCGTTGCCTTCATTGCAACCTCCTTTTTTTACCTAACACAATGTTCACCTGCGAAGTCAGGTGCAACAGATGGTTAGGAACACTGT
>JBAWXL010000463.1:0-1609 GCA_037144095.1 Bacteroidota bacterium | reverse complement strand
TGAGCAATTCCGACAATGCCTCGGTGGCACTGCGCCGCAAACTGCTCGAAGAATGCAACCTCTACGCCATTCTCGACCTTCCCGGTGGCGTGTTTACCGGTGCAGGCGTAAAAACCGTGGTGCTCTTCTTCGAAAAAGGACAACCTACCGAAAAGGTGTGGTACTACCAGCTCAACCTCGACCGCAACCTGGGTAAAACCAGTCCGCTCAACGAAAAAGACCTGGCTGAATTTGTAGAATTCCAAAAAACAAACAAAGAGAGCGAAAACTCCTGGACGCTCGACGTACAGACGCATTATATTGCGTCTCAAATATACGACCTCTCGGTAAAAAACCCCAACCGCAAGGAAGAAACCGCGCTTCGCACTCCCGCCGAAATTGCAGCCGAAATGCAGGAACTGAACGAAGAAAACACCCTGTTATTAAACGATATTTTAAGCTTATTGCAATGAAAGAGGGATGGGAAATAAAAACTTTAGGTGATTTAGCAAATATAAAAGGTGGAAAAAGAGTACCTAAGGGCTACCGTTTAGAAACTGAGCCAACTAACCACCCTTATATTAGAGTCACTGATTTTAATGATAATGGAACAGTTGAATTAAGTGATATTCATTATATTAGTAATTCAGTTTTCGAGCAGATTAAGAATTATACTATTTCTACAAAAGATTTATATATTAGCATTGCTGGCACAATTGGTAAAACTGGTATAATTCCAAATGAACTTGAAGGAGCAAACTTAACTGAGAATGCTTGTAAGCTTGTGTTTAAAACTGAAGTTGATCCTAAGTTTGTATATTATTTTACTCAAACGGATGATTTTACACAACAAGCTGGTTTGAATACTAGAGTTACTGCAATGCCAAAATTAGCATTAAGTAGACTTTCAACAATAAGTTTTCTTTTCCCAAAATCTCTTCCCGAACAACAACGCATCGTCCAGCTACTCGATGAAGCCTTTGAAAAAATAGATACGTTTAAAGCCAATGCCGAACGGAATCTGCAAAATGCAAAAGAGCTGTTTCAAAGCGCATTGACTGAAGAATTTAAGCCAAGAAAAGGTTGGGAAAGTAAGACATTAAATCAAATTTCCGAAAATCTTGATAGCAAAAGAGTTCCAATAACAAAAAATGTAAGAAACGAGGGAGAAATTCCATATTATGGTGCTTCTGGTATTGTTGATTACGTTGCAGATTATTTATTTGATGAGGATTTACTTTGTATATCTGAAGATGGTGCAAATCTTTTAGCAAGAACGTACCCGATTGCATTTTCAATAAGTGGTAAAACATGGGTGAATAATCATGCTCATGTATTAAGATTTAAAGAAATGGTAAGTCAGAGATTCGTTGAGTTATATTTAAATTCAATCAAATTAGATGACTATGTTAGTGGAATGGCACAACCTAAGTTAAATCAGGCAATGCTTAATAAAATTCCTGTTCCATTACCATCATTAACCGAACAACAAACGATAGTCGAACATCTCGACTCGTTGTCAGCCCGTTGCAAGGCCTTAGAAATCAATTATCAAAAAACCATCGCCCAATGCGACGAAATGAAAAAAGCCGTATTGGTAAAAGCATTTAACGGGGAGCTGTAAACGCCC
>JBAWXL010000462.1:0-1614 GCA_037144095.1 Bacteroidota bacterium | reverse complement strand
GTGATTGCTATTAGAATATATTGATAGAATTTCATAAATTTATTTTCGTTTGAATTATCTTAAACTTGCATTTAAATCTATTTCTGCCTGTGGAATTGGATAGAAAGCTGCCTGTTCTTCAGTGATACTGGTTGCTTCAGGCACATCGGTTATCACTCTGTTCCAACGGCGAAGATCGTAAAGATGGTCGCCTTCGTAAGCTAATTCCCAGGTGCGTTCTTTGTAAACGGCTTTTCGGAAATCAACAATACCTAAACCGGGCATTAAATTACCCAAACCTGCTCTGTTGCGAATTGCATTTATCAAACCATAGGCTTTAGTTGTTGGACCGGCTGCTTCAGCATATATGAGAGCTACATCTGAGTAACGGATTAAAAATGGCCGGGTACTTGTTTTATCACCAACAAAACTTGGGTCTATATACTTTCGGGTAAACGGGTAAAGAATTTTTCCGGGATAGGCTGCAATTAAGACTCCTGTTTTGTCGTACACTTTATCAACGATTAATTCAGTTTTGCGTTTGTCGGCAGCATCGAAACTATTATAAAAAGCTGTAGTTGTCTGGTAAACACTCCAGCCATCATGAGTGGCACTGTATGAGCCATTCTTATTATCTAAATAGACCGTTGCACCTCCAATATATGGAATAAACATCTTTGATATCTTAGAATATTCGCCTTCAACAGTGCCGGTTCTGTCCATCGACATAGTAAAAATATGTTCCGAACCTCTTGGTTTTTCTACATCATATATGTTCACAAGCGAACTATCAAGTGCATAAGTAGTTTGGTCATTAACAACTTTGCCGGCAAAATAGGTAGCACTGTCGTACATAACTGTTATATCACGTTTCATATCTTTGTACAAAGGCACATTATGCTCTTTGGCAGAAGCTATAAAAAGATAAGCTTTTGCTGCTAAAGATTGTGCAGCGACCCTATCGGCTCTTCCTAATTTAGGAATTGTATAAACAGACATCAATGATTCTGCTTTTTTGCAATCGGACAAAATCAAATCATACATCTCATCTAAATTAGAAAATAAGGGTGCCGAAGTTTGTTCCAATGTTTGAACAGTTGAGTTATGCTTTGGAACTAAGCCATATACACGAACAAGATTGAAGCAATTCCACGCTCTGAGGAAATAGGCTTCACCTAAATACTGATTTTTCAGTGCCTGATCATAATCACCGTTTGAAACATTCTGAATCACAGCATTGGCTCTGTTAATACCTATAAAAGCATATGTAAAATAATACTGCAATACCGTATTGGTTTTGAAACTGGGTATATTCCAATTATTTAAATCAGTGGCGTCCTGGCTTTCGTCTGGTTTGGGTGTAATATTTTCAGTAGGCAATTCACCTAAATAAAACACACCTCTGGAATATTCCAGAAAAGTAAGCGTGGCGTATGCATAATCTACTGCTGCATCAGCATCCGCTGCAGATTTAAAGAAGTTGCTTTCCGAATAAAATCCATAGGGTTTTTCCTCCAAACTACACGAGCCAAGGACTAACAAACTGCAAAGTGCAAATAATTTTATTTTCGTTTTCATGATTAATCAATTATTAAAAGGTTAAGTCAACACCAAATGTCCATTTGCTCAAGCGAG
>JBAWXL010000461.1:0-1678 GCA_037144095.1 Bacteroidota bacterium | reverse complement strand
GACTGTTTTAAAACCATTCAGCAGCCAAGTATTGCCACACTTGTTCCTGCACGTGACGAAAGCATTGATTTTGATACTACCGAAAATCTGTTTATTGAGGGTGACAATTTGGAAGTATTGAAATTACTCCAAAAAAGCTATTTGGGTAAAGTAAAAATGATTTACATTGACCCACCGTACAACACTGGTAAAGAATTTGTTTATCCTGATAATTATGCTGAAAATCTTCAAACATATTTAGAATATACTGGCCAAATTGATAGTGAAGGGCGTAAGTTTGGCACAAACACAGATACTGACGGACGTTTCCATAGCAAATGGCTTAACATGATGTATCCACGTATATTCTTTGCTAAAAATCTACTTAAAGAAGATGGACTAATTTTCATATCTATAGATGATAATGAAGTAAATAATCTTAGAGTCTTGTGTAACGAAATTTTCGGGGAGGAAAATTTCATTTCTCAAATAATTTGGGAAAAAAGATATGGAAGGAGTAATGACGTAAAATTTTTCTCTTCGGTAACAGACTATGTTTTATTGTATAGAAAATCTGAGAAATTATCTTTCGTTAGAGAGCCTAGAGAAGAATCAAATAACGATATTTATTCAAATCCAGATAACGACCCAAGAGGAGCATGGACAAGTGTGTCTTTTGTTAGTCAAAGGACTAAAGAAGAAAGACCAAATCTTTCATATAAAATCACTAACCCAAATACTAAAGAGGTTTTTGAGCACCCAGTTAATTCTTGGAAATATAGTGAAGATAAATTTAACGGTTTAGTATCTGACAATAGATTACATTGGGGCAAAGATGGCACTCAGAAACAGCCAAGAATAAAACGTTTTTTATCAGAACTTCCAGAGGGATTAGTTCCTGTCAATTTATGGAAACACCAAGAAGTAGGAACTGGTGAAATTGGAACTCGTGAAGTAGATGCCTTGCTTGGAAAAGAGGTCTTTACTTACCCAAAACCGTCTACACTCCTTAAGAAGATAATTAAAATTGGAGCTGAAAGTGATTCAATTATTTTAGACTTCTTTGCAGGCTCAGGCTCAACTGCTCATGCCGTCATGGAATTAAACAAAGAAGATGGAGGTAACCGTAAATTTATCTGTGTTCAAATTCCCGAACCAACGGATGAAAAAAGTGAAGCCTACAAAGCTGGTTATAAAAATATAGCTGAAATAAGTAAAGAAAGAATCCGCCGTGTAGCTGACAAAATTAAAAAGGTACAAGACGAAAAGGAATTAAAAGAATCAGGTTCATTGTTTTATAATCAGAATAATCAAGATAATCAAATAAATCAAGGTTCAGATTTGGGGTTCAAAGTTTTAAAACTCGACCATTCAAACTTCAAAATTTGGGATGCTACGCTGGAAAAAGAACCGGAAGCAATTCAGCAACGGTTATTTGAGCATATCGACCATATTTCACCCGAAGCAGCCCAAGAGTCTATCCTCTATGAGTTATTGCTAAAATCAGGGTTTGAACTTACCACGCCAATTGAAAAACTCACCCTTGCCGATAAAACAGTTTTCAGCATTGCTGGTGGTCAATTGCTTATTTGTCTTGAAAAAGAATTGTCCCACGATTGTATAAAAGCAATGGCCGAATTACAGCCTACACGTGTTATTTGCTTAGACGAAGCCTTTACAGGCGTTAATGCTGATGCAC
>JBAWXL010000460.1:0-1724 GCA_037144095.1 Bacteroidota bacterium | reverse complement strand
TAATTAATCCGGATAAGATAAATCAAAAAAAACTCCCAACAGAAATAATCTGTAAGGAGCTTTTTACTCGAACGATATATTTTAAATTCTTTCCTGTCAACAGTTCTTTCTAATCAATCCTCTTCTTTTGCTTTAAACGATTCCCACACAAAGTAAGCAATTAAGGCCAGAAATGCAACTAAGGCAGCAATTTGAGCACCTTTTCCATCGGGATTTTGCCATACATTCAGATTCATGGCTTCGCCATTGCCGGTAAAGAAAATGATAAATGCACCAACCACCCCAAACAAAGCCGCTCCTGCAATAAATCCTGATGAAATAAGAATTCCACGTTGTACCCGTGCATTATTGAGTTTATTATTTTTGGTGCTTTTAGAAAACCAGTGATTCAATAAACCTCCTACTATAAGTGGTGTATTCAATGGCAATGGAATAAACATTCCCAAAGCAAAAGCAAGGGGCGATATGCCTAACCAGTTAATGAGTATTGAAATAACTGCACCAATTCCCAGCAATACCCAGCTTACACCAGTTCCTGACATTAAAGGCTCAATAATGGCAGCCATCGCATTCGCCTGTGGAGCGGTCATGGGTTGCGGATGTTGCGGTGTTTGCACAAAGCCATAAGCCTGATTCAGTATAAAAATCACAACTCCCACGGTTGCTGCCGAAACAAGCGTTCCCAGAAATTTATAAGTTTGTTGTTTTGCCGGAGTAGTTCCAAGCCAGTAACCCACTTTTAAGTCGGTAATAAAACCTCCGGCCATCGAAAGGGCTGTACACACAATTCCACCGATAATCAAGGCGCTTACCATTCCCTGCCAGCCTTTCAGTCCCACCGAAACCAGAATTACGGATGAAAGTATCAAAGTCATTAAGGTCATTCCCGATACTGGATTGGAGCCCACAATGGCAATAGCATTGGCTGCTACGGTGGTAAAGAGAAATGATATGATCAGAATGGTAATCAATGCCACAACTGCCTGTAATAAGGTAATTTTGACGCCGATAATCAGGAAAACAAATATTGCAACTAAAGTTAAGAATATTAGAAGCATAACAAAGGACATTTTCAAGTCTTTCTGTGTCCGTTCCACTTTTTCTTCGGAATGGGCTTTTCCACCAATACCTAATGCCAGTTTAAATGCGCTGCCAATAACGCCCGAAGATTTGATAATTCCGATAATCCCTGCCATGGCAATAGCACCGATACCAATTGGTCGCACGTACAATTTGAAAAGCTGTTCGGCCGACATAGCTGCAAAGGGGTTTACACCTCCACTTAAATGTGCTGAAAGCGAACCGATTTCATTAACCAACGGAATAAGTACCAACCACGATAGCAAAGAACCAACCGTGATAATTAATGCGTAACGAAGTCCTACAAGATAGCCAAAACTAAAAATAAGTGCGCTGACATTGAATTTGAGCACCATTTTTACTTTGTCGGCCATCATTTCTCCAATAGGAATAATGCGGGTTGTAATTTCTTCACTCCAGAGTTTAAATGCCGAGAAACAAAAATCGAATAATCCACCAATAATCCCACTTACAATAAGCAGTTTTGCCTGACTTCCACCTTTTTCGCCGGTCATCAGAATTTCGGTTGTGGCAGTTGCTTCAGGGAAAGGCAGTTTTCCATGCATATCTTTTACAAAATACTTGCGGAACGGAATCAGGAACAGAATTCCCAGAAAACCACCCAAAAGTGATGAAAAGAATAT
>JBAWXL010000459.1:0-1729 GCA_037144095.1 Bacteroidota bacterium | reverse complement strand
AGTTCTTATCCAGGTGAAGGGACAAATTATATACCTGCTATTATTGATTTTCCTAATCAGGATGGAGGTAGACGTTTATTAATCAAACCTGCTGCAGGTGTTCAAGATACTATATCAATTCCAAACCAATTAAACTTTACCAATTGTGGAGTTTTGCGTTTTGTTGGAGCAAGGTATGTTACAGTTGATGGAGTTAATCAAAACTTAATAATATCATTACCTCCGAGTGCAACCAACTCAAGTTCTCGTGTAATTGCAATTACACCTTCAGACCAAAGCCCATCAACTGATATCACAATTATGAATTGTGTTATTAATGGTAATTCAACTAATGGAGCTTCAGGAGTAGTAAATACATTTGCTGGAATTTTTGCAGGAGGTCTTTTTGCTAACACAAGTGAATTAAGTGGATTAAACAATAATCAGACTTTTTCAAACAATCTGATTCAAGCTGTGCAAACGGGTATTTATGTGCGAGGTATTGGAGTAAGAGGATTACAGGATCAGAACATTGCAATTTTACAAAATACTATTGGTGGAACAATACCTAGCGGATCATCCCTACCAACAACTTTTATTGGTGGAGTATCAGGTAAAGCAGGTATTCACTTAAAAGGAGTTTTGGCTTCGGTAGTAGATGGAAATATTGTAAGAAACAGTTTACCTGCCTACAACGATTTTAGAGGAATTGATATTAGCAATGATGGTGAAGCAGGCACTGACTCTTTGATGACTATTAAAAATAATAAGATTTATAATTTGCAAACTACCGGACAAGGAAATTTTGGTATCAAAATTAATTTAGGTGGTGATAGTTTAAGGCAAATAACAATTTATAACAACTATATAGGTAAAGTTACAGGAACAGGTTCTTCTTTATATAGCGTTGTTAATCCAAGTGCAATTTCTATTCAAGCAACAAGCTTAATTGGACATCTTGGAATATCATTATATTACAATACCGTTCAGATGAATGGAAATAGTATAACTTCATCAAGCAATGGATCAAATTGCATTTGGATTGGAAATATGATTGCAGGTGGTATTGTTATTCAAAATAATTTATTAGCGAACAACTTAAGTGGTACTACTTCAAGTATTCACTCAAACGTTTTTGCTATTCAGTGCGAAAGTCCTACTAATAAGCCATTCTACGCTTCTAGTGGTGGTAAAATTGATAACAATGTTTATTCTCTTGGAGGAATAAATGGAACCACAAAATATGTTGGTGGAAATGGTTCTTTAAGCAATAGTTACCTTAGTTTGGGAACATGGGTTTCTCCAAGTACTTGGAGGAATTTTTCATTACAGGATACAAATTCATACATGTTTAATGTAAGTTTTATTAGTGATACTTTACCTAACGTAATAACAAAAACTGCAGGGCCTGTTGTTAATGGAGCTGCTCCACTCTCATTTGTTCTTGGCGACATAAATGCAACTGTAAGAGCTGGAAATCTAGGTTATACTTTGATACCTGCAGGTACAGCGCCTTGTATAGGTGCAGTTGAATTTGCTCAACCTTATTCAAAACTTGTTGGCGGGGCTACTTATTATATTAACGGGGATCAGAATCCTCCAATTTACACAGCTCCAGGAAACGGATCATTCTCAACAGTTAATAATGCATTTCAATATATAAATGGATTTGGTGTTGATGGAAAAACAGCTCCGGCAAACCCAATTAATTTACTGATTACAACGGGATATATTGGTGAAGGAGATACTT
>JBAWXL010000458.1:0-1776 GCA_037144095.1 Bacteroidota bacterium | reverse complement strand
ATGTGGAAACTGACAGGTGGCAACAATGCCGGTTGACATTCCTTTCAATTTTGATAGTTCCAACACCGACCAAAGTGGAGCTTTTGAAGAATCAACCCCCACATAACCTGTTTTAGATTTTTCACCTGTTGCATAAGCTGTTGATGAAGGAGCTGAATCGGTTATTTTATTTTCAACTGAATGGGTTTTCACCAAACCACATATAATTCCGTCAACAGCCAATGCCTGATTATCCTGATACCAGCGGGCTAAAGTAATGATAGCAGCACTTGTACCATCAGGGATTAATATAATTACATTTTTGATGTTCTGTTGAGCAGAAAGAATAATTGCACTAAAGAAAATGGCAATTATTAAAAGAAACTTTTTTATTTGCATGATGTGTTTAAATAAGGATTATTCATTGCTTCAGAGAAACAAATGAATTGAAGAATAGTTTGAAAGATGTCTTTATAAGTTGCCCAATGCTTTCAGAATATTGTTTTCTATCCTTTGCAACAATGCATCATTGCTTTGAGAAGCAATAAATTGTTTCCCGGTTATCTGTTCAAAAAGCTCGATATATCTTTCTGAAACCTGTATTACAAAAGCATCATCCATTTCAGGAACGCTTTGTCCTTCTTTGCCCTGAAAGTTTCTTTCTATCAACCACTCTCTGACAAACTCTTTCGATAGTTGACGCTGGGCTTTATTCTGGGCTTGCCTTTCTTCATAACCTTCTTTATAAAAATAGCGTGACGAATCGGGAGTATGAATTTCATCAATCAAAATTATTTCTTCATCCTTTTTGCCAAATTCATATTTGGTGTCAACCAAAATCAAACCCTGTTTTGCAGCCATCTCTGTTCCTCTTTCAAACAAGGCATAGGTATATTTTTCGAGTAAGTCATAGTCCGCTTTCGATATTAAACCCAAACGAATAATATCTTCTTTTGAAATATCTTCATCGTGACCAATGGCTTCTTTAGTTGTAGGTGTAATAATGGGAGTGGGGAATTTGTCATTCTCTTTCATCCCTTCGGGCATGTTCACTCCACAAAGTGAGCGTTTGCCTTCTTTATATTCTCGCCAGGCATGCCCTGAAAGGTACCCGCGTATCACCATTTCAACCGGAAAAGGATTGCAAAAAGTTCCGATAGTTACCATAGGGTCGCATTCGGTGAGTTTCCAATTGGGAACAATATCTTTTGTTGCATCTAAAAAAAGTGATGCAATCTGATTCAGTACCTGTCCTTTGTATGGAATACCTTTGGGTAGTACCACATCGAAAGCTGAAATTCTATCGCTGACAATCATGACCATGTAGGTATTGTTAATTGTGTAAACATCCCTAACCTTGCCTTTGTAAAATGCAGTTTGTTTGGGGAATGAAAATGAAGTGTTTGTAATTGCCTGTATCATATATTAAGATTGATTTTTTTGAAATGCATAAATTATTTTTCTAACCAACTTGTGACGAACTACATCTTTTTCGTCGAGCGTGACAAAACCTATTCCTTCGATATTCTTAAGTAAATCAACTGCGATGGTGAGACCTGAAGGTTGGTTTTTAGGTAAATCAATTTGAGTGACATCGCCAGTTACAATAAACTTAGCCGATTTGCCCATGCGGGTTAAAAACATTTTCAGTTGATTTTGACTGGCGTTTTGTGCATCATCTAAAATCACAAAAGCATTGTCAAGCGTTCGGCCACGCATAAATGCAAGAGGTGCAATTTCGATTGTGCCATCTTCGAAATAAGATAAGAGTTTTGCCGAAGGAATCATATCGCGCAA
>JBAWXL010000457.1:0-1827 GCA_037144095.1 Bacteroidota bacterium | reverse complement strand
ATGAACAACCAAAATAGTACTATTTGTTCGGGTGCCTCAGTAGATGTGCCCATTACTTTTACGGGATCAAAACCTTATAGTTTCAGCTATACGTTTGATGGTTTAAATCCAACAACTATAAATAATATTTATGCTGATTCCTATATTATTCCTGCAACTACCTCAGGCGTATATGCGCTTACTTCGATAAGTGGAGGAGGTTGTAGTGGAACAGATTTTACAGGCATGGCAAATGTCTCAATAAATCAAGCACCCACTGCCCTTATCAGTAATTCAACTATAACTTTATGTGCTGGGCAAAGCACAGATATACCAATTCATTTAACAGGAACTGCACCTTGGAATTTAACATACACAGTTGATAGTGGCAATCCTATTAGTGTGAATAATATTTTTGATAATACTTATGCACTTACTATATCAACTGCCGGAACCTATCAGGTATCTGCCATCTCGGATGCTAATTGTGATGTAGGAACTTTTTCTGGAACAGCTCAGGTAAGCACCAACCCTATCCCTACAGCAGCCATCGTGCCCAACACCTCAACGCTATGTAGTGGTGAAACAGCTAACCTGGATTTTATACTTACCGGAATAGGACCTTTTAATTTCACTTGTACAGTAAACGCAACTGACACCATTTTCTTTACAGGAATTACAGCTACTAACTATTACATTCCAACCTCTCAAGCGGGCACATATAGTTTAGTTTCAGTTTCAGCAGCAGGTTGCAATGGTGAAATTCTTCCCGGAGATGCCGTCATCAATGTAAATCCTGCTCCTACTGCTGCCATAACAAATGGGAATATTGCTATATGTGAAGGTCAAACTACGAATATTTCTTTCGACCTAATTGGAAGCCCACCCTGGAATCTGACTTATACTATGGATGGAGTTCCGGTCACAGAGGATAATATTATGAGTACGCCGTATGTAATTAATGTAGGTATTGCAGGAGTCTATCAAGTAACTTCTTTAACGGATATGATATGTGGTAATTACACCTTTAGTGGTACTGCTATTGTTACAATAAATATTCCTACTATTGCCGGATTCAATTATACAGTCAACAATACAACTGTTACGTTCAATAATGTTACACAGAATGCTGACACCTATCTTTGGAGTTTTGGTGATGGACAAACAAGCAATCTAGCGATTCCAACTCACACCTATAGTAGTGAAGGAATTTATTATGTGAGTTTGACTGCATCGAATGCATCGTGTGGCGAGGTGATTGTTTTTGATACAATAAATTTGATTACAACTGCTATTGAAGATATTAATTCGGCTGTTGCTGTTTCAATTTATCCAAATCCTACAAATGGTGTTTTTACTTTGGATATATGTAATCCAAATTCTACTGATATAAAAATTGAGATAGTTAACTCTATTGGTCAAGAAGTTTATACTAAGAATTTGAATTCAAATAAACATTCTGAACAAATCAATTTAGGTGGAATGGCCTCAGGGGTTTATTTCATCAAACTATTGTTGCCTGATATGACAAAAACTACTAAATTAATTTTAACTCATTAAAAATATAGTATAGCATGAGACATTATTATTTCTTGAAAAATTCGGGGATTATACTTAAGGTTGTATTACTAATAATAGTTGGGTTAATCTATGTTAGTAGTAATACAAGCTTTGCACAAATCACTCAACCCACTGCCTGGACTAAAGCCTACGATCAAGCATCCGGTTCGTGCACCGGCTATTCACTTTCTGTTGCAGCGGGCTCAAATCGCATACTTATTGTTGGTATAACAAATACCACTAGTGGTTCTGCAACACAAGCAAACCCAACAACTATTTCGTATGGTG
>JBAWXL010000456.1:0-1834 GCA_037144095.1 Bacteroidota bacterium | reverse complement strand
CCCAAAGAGTAAGAATCCAACAACGGGAAGAGCGATAAGGTAAAAAAGAAAACCATGATTTCGCCCATCTTCTGTTTTAAACTGTGGGAAAAACTTCACCGCCGAACTCGACAAGCCCACTTGAGCAAACAATGCCACTAATCCTGCAGCTTCAATCAAAACTCTTGTCAGCCCGAATTGTTCAGGAGTAAGAAAAAATGTAACAACAAATGCGGTAGTAAGAAAACCTAAAAACGCTCCCGCATAGGTGACAATTGATCCCTTAATACTCTGTCTGATTACAATACCCATAATGAATCTTTATAACGAGAGAAAATAAAAATAATTATTAATATGAATATTATTTCAGTTTATTAATAACTTCATCATTCAAAGGATGCAAATGGTTCTTTATTATTGCCCAAACTATTGAAGAATCAACCGCATCATAAGCATGAATTAAGCGGTTTCGAAATTCAACAATCTTACCTGAATGCTCAAGAAGACCTTCAGAAAGCAATTTATTATATTTATTTACTGCTTCTCCAATAATCCAAAGCTGAAGTTCAACTGCACTTTGGGTTTTTAAATCTTTTGAAAATTCATCAAAATTTGAAGAAGTCACAGTGAACTGCTCAATTAACTCGATTGATTGTAAAATATCAGATAAGTGTTTTTTCCCTTGTTCCATCATATATTAATATTTTAGTAGCATCAATACTTTTGCGTAAATATGGATTTCGAATAGAAGTATCGGTAAGTAAGTCTACTTTTCGATGAAAAAAAACTTCAAAAGTATCCCATAATGACATTAACTTCTCACCCCTTTCAATTGGATCACTATCGTCAATTTCAACTATCAAATCAATGTCACTTTTTACATCATCAAATTTATCTGTAACAGATGATCCAAAAGCATACAAATATTTTACTTTGTGCGTTTGGCACAAAATATTAAAGTCGCTAAAATTTTTTATTATTTCATCTTTAACTACCATGTTTAAATATTTTTCCCTTTTCGTTCAGTACAAAGATACTACTTTTATTAATATTTCTATTCTAAATCAGAATTAACTATCCTATCATCCTCAAAAACTCCTCTTCTGAAATAATAGGAACATTTAGTTTTTCTGCTTTCTTAAGCTTTTCGGGACCCATATTATCACCTGCCAGAAGGAAATCAGTTTTTGCGGAAATTGAACTCACATTGCGACCACCATGCTGTTGAATCAGTTGTTTAATATTATCACGGCTTTGGCTGAAAGTACCGCTCACTACAATAGATTTACCTTCTAATATGGAGGAAACCTGTTGAAAATCATCGATCATTACAAATTGCAAACCGGCTGCTTTCAAACGTTCAATCAATTTAATTTGCAACGGATTCTCGAAATATTTGATTACCGATTGAGCTATTTTCTCCCCTATTTCTTCCACAGAAATCAATTCATCCAAAGTTGCCAACTGCAATGCATCGATATTCCGAAAATGAGAAGCCAGTTTCTTCGCAACAGTTTCCCCAACAAAACGAATCCCTAAGGCAAACAACACCTTATCAAATGTAACTTTTTTTGATTGTTCAATTCCATTTAAAATTTTCTCAACCGTCTTTTCCCTGAAAGATATTTTCTTTTGTTTCTCATCAGTAACATCAATGACTTTTTCAAGTCCGATAAGAATCTCATAAGAAAGAGCATATAAATCAGCCATGTTTAAAACCAATTGATGATCGAACAACATCTCAATCTTCCCTTCGCCCAAGCTATCTATATTCATAGCCTTTCGACTTATGAAATGCTCCAATTTCCCTTTTATCTGTGGAGGGCAATTTTCTTCATTCGGACAATACCATGCT
>JBAWXL010000455.1:0-1874 GCA_037144095.1 Bacteroidota bacterium | reverse complement strand
TGAACACGTACTCTTAAAAAGCATAGATAATACAAAAATAGTAGTTTCACGTGGTCAATGGGGAACTAAAGCACTTTCATTTGTGGGGAAAAGAACTGTCGTTGCCACCCACATGATGTATTGGACAAGTCAATGGCAACTAAATCTAAGTGTACATTGTCCCCGTGGTGGAACAGATAATTTAAATTCGCAGGAATGGTATGCGCGTCAAATTGCCAGAGAAATGAATAGTTCACTGGCTGATGGTATCGAATTCGATGTAGGAAGATGGAAATGGGGTAACTCAATTCTAAACCCGATGGATGCTAATAACGATGGTATTGCTGATTATGGATATATCAATGGTGTAAATAGCTTTGGCATTGGTGGGCAACTTTTCCTTAAAGAGTTACGACAATTAGTAGGACCAAGCAAAATTATTCAGGTTGATAGTAATGATGCATTAAATGGTGTACGAGGCTGGAAGTATTTAAATGGAGTACAGTTAGAGTCATTTCCGGATGCTAATAATTTTAATCGCTTTAGTGAGGCATTTCAACATTTACGACTTTGGAGTGAAAATGCAGAGTTTTCACCACGTGTGAGTTATCCTTTTACAAAAAGCACAACAACTGTGTTTGGAAATTCATATTTGCTAAATGGAAGTAAAACAGATTTTCATTTTCGGGTTGGCTTTGCCAGTGCTTGTTTAGTGGGTATGCCTCATCCCTTTGCATATTTAGACAGTTCTAATTTTGATCCACAAAATCCAGGCTCAACAAGTACTGAAGTATTTGGTGTATTTAATTGGGATGAATATCATGGTGGTGATTTGAATAATCCGCAATGGTTGGGAAAACCAAATTCTGTTGCTATTCGCGATTCTAGTACCAATAATCAGGCAACCATAATAGATCAAACAGATTGGCAATGGAAAATAAAACCTCAATTTATAGCCAGTGGATATCAGTCTGGGACAACTTACTCTACAAATGTAAAATCTATACCCGAAGGCATTTTACCTGATTCATTAATGGTTGGAGTAACACTTGTTCCAAAAAACGGATATGTTGTGAATGTCATTGCAGGACAAGAATATAGTATAGAATTTGAAGCTCGAGGTGATGATTACTGGTCATATATGGGTCAGCTATTTGAGAAAGTTCCTCGAATGATAAATATTCAAGGATTTTTAAATGTCAGTGAAAATCCCTTAACAGTACTTGTAGATAATCAATGGAGAAAATACAAACTAAGTTTTGTTGCACCATTAACTACTACAGTAATACCATATTTCGGGGTATCAGAACAGATTGGAAATACTGAAATTAAGAATATAAAAATATTTAATAATGGTTCAGAACGTTGGTCTCGTGAATTTGAGAAGGGACTGGTATTGCTTAACATGACTCATACGCCATGGTCTATTAATGTTAAGGGTGGTTGTTACAGACATTTGAGAGGAAATCAGGATTCGACAATTAATAATGGACAATATATAAGTAATCAAATTGTAGTTCCTGCCCAGGATGCAGTATTTTTGGTAAATGACAATTTAGGTTCATTGACAACAAAAACACAAAATATACCTTCCGTACGATTAGTAGAGTATAAATATAGTTTTTCAATTGCAAATCTTAAAGTTGGTTCTGATATATATATTCTAGATATTTCCGGGAAAAAGATTTTTCAACAGCAAGTGGATAATAATCAGATGGCTTTCTCAAAAGCAATATTAAAATCAGCTGGAATGTATGTTATTTATGTTTCAGATTATAACGGTATAAATTGGCATTTAAAATTAATTAAAAGAGTTGCTGATTAATTCATAAACAATAAGAAAACCTTCTTTCAATTCAATACGGTAATATTCAATTAATAAACTTCTATAAATC
>JBAWXL010000454.1:0-1888 GCA_037144095.1 Bacteroidota bacterium | reverse complement strand
GTGCATCAGCATTAACGCCTGTAAAGGCTTCGTCTAAGCAAATAACACGTGTAGGTTGCATTTCTGCCATAGCTTTTATACAATCGTGCGACAATTCTTTTTCAAGACAAATAAGCAATTGCCCACCTGCAATGCTGAAAACAGTTTTTTCGGCAAGGATAAGTTTTTCAATTGGCGTGGTAAGTTCAAAACCAGACTTCAATAATAACTCATAAAGAATAGACTCTTGGGCTGCTTCGGGTGAGATATGGTGGATATGCTCAAATAACCGTGCCTGTATAGCTTCCGGTTCTTTTTCCAAGGTAGCATCCCAAATTTTAAAGTTGGAATGGTCGAGTTTGAAAACTTTGAAACCGAGATCCGTTGAAAGTTGAGATTTGTTAGTTGTCAGTTCTTCAAATGCAATTTCACCAATTCTTTTATTATTATTTGTTTCAATTTCGGTTTTTATTTTCGTTGCTGCTCTACGGAGTCGCTCTTTGCTAATTTCAGCAATATTATTATATCCAGCTTTACTTGCTTCACTCTTTTCATCGATACTTTCAGGCAATTGTACCAAAATGAATTTTCTATTTCCTTTTTGTTCAGAATTTTTCAGCATAACTGCATGACCGAACGAAGAAGAACCAGCAAAAAAATCTATTACTATATCGTTATCATTTGGCTTAGAAGATAAATCAATCAGTTTTGAAAGAAGTGGCAATGGCTTTGTATATTGAAAATAATTGTAGTCAAAGAGTTTTAAAAAATCTAATGTTGCAGATTGAGTACTACCTCCATCTTTATGATCTATAAATGAACGAGGAACAACAGGTTTTGCTTCAAATAAATATTGTTTCTTACGAGGAGATTTACTTTTACCATCAGCACCCCAATACAATATATTATTATTTACATGTTCCAAATGTGTTTCTTTGGAATATGCCCAAACTGCAGTTTCTTTTGGCCAAACTTCTTCACCTGTAAACGGATTTATAAGTGGATAAAATAAGTTTGGTCGCTCCTCTTTACTTTTATTACATGTATAAGCTGCTGAATTCCAATTACCTTTTGGATCGTTATCTGGATTAGTATAATATGAATTTTGCTCTTCATTCCTTTCAGTACGATTAGGATACCAAGATTCTTTATCCTTAGCAAAAACCAAAAGATATTCGTGATCACTACTAAACCATTTTGCATCATTAGCAGGTGAAACTCTTTTTTTCCATATTAATTGTGAAACAAAATTCTCTTCTCCAAATATTTCACTTAGTATTTTTTTTAAATTATCTAATTCAGAATCATCTATTGAAATAAAGATTACTCCATCTCTTTTCAATAAATTTTTAGCTAAAAACAGACGGGGATACATCATGTTTATCCATTTACTATGAAAACGTCCATCTGTATCAGTGTTTGTACCAAATTTTCTTCCTTCACTATCAACCTGACCAGTATATTCTAAATAAGTATTCAAGTTTTCAGAATAATTATCAGGATATACAAAGTCATTACCAGTATTATATGGTGGGTCAATGTAAATCATTTTTACTTTACCCAAATAGCTTTTTTGCAGTAATTTCAAGACTTCCAAATTGTCACCCTCAATAAACAAGTTTTCTGTAGTATCAAAATCAATGCTTTCGTCACGTGCCGGAACAAGTGTGGCAATACTTGGTTGCTGTATGGTTTTAAAACAGTCGGCTTTACCCGGCCAATTCATGCCATAACGTTCTTTTCCTGTGTCAACGGTTTCGCCCAATGTGAGTTTGAGTTTTTCCCAATCTACTTTCAATCCCTCGGTAAATACTTCGGGGAAAAGTTGTTTGAAATTTAGTAGTTGTTCCTCTGTAATGTTCATTGAGGTAAGGGGTTGTTTGTCTATTGTTGCCATGTTTATGAAATA
>JBAWXL010000453.1:0-1912 GCA_037144095.1 Bacteroidota bacterium | reverse complement strand
ACTCAGAAACGGTGAGTATTTGCCGGGCTTTTTGCAGGAATCGAGGGGTGCCCCATTGATAGTAAAAGCGTTGGTGCCAGGATACTTGTTTGGGAAAGTGTTTAAAGGAAATATCGTGGACGAATAAGAGCTGGGGCACAGAACTGGTTAAGCTGCAGAAGCCGTAGGGTTGCACCCATACATCGGCTTTGAGGCGACGGACTTCCCCTGCCGCGGCAAAATCGTACCAGTATTTAAAGGCGATTACGTGCCGCGCAGCGGGCTTAACCACTACAGCCATGCAATTCTTTTCGAACAAAAAGCTTTTGTCAAATGGCCGATCGAATAAAAACACAAACTCATGCTCCGGATATTTCTTGGCAAGTCTGCTAAACACTTCTTGCACAAACCATCCATAGCCCTCGAGCTGATTTTTTTGTAGGAATATGGCGTTCACTGCGATGCGCATGGGGCAAAAATAAAGAATGCCATGGAAATAAAGGCCCTTCAAAATGAAGGGCCTTTTGAAAAAAATATTTAAAAATTACTCTCAATCCACCAATCTGTCCCATCAGATATCAATGAGAATGTTTTAGTAAAAGCTGCTGCTCCAGAAGTATAAGAATAATCAGCTCCGGCATTCTCAATATTCTCACTCCCGTTCCTTTTAATTACAAATGTTCTAGCAAATGAACTAGTGCTATATATTTTTATAATAAATGTTTTCCCTTTATTGATTGATGGGCTTGGAAGAGTTACAGAATAAGAATTGCCATTAGGATTAGATGAGAGATTACCTAAATAAACTGTTTTAAGTGCTGTCGCATCACTTAATGCAGAAGTTAGAGTACTTTGAGAACCAGTGAAAGTTGATAATTTTACAACTAAATTAGAAACCCCGGTACCTCCACTACTAACTGCTAAATCGTTTGTAAGGGTGAGCGCATTTGCAGTAACAGTTGCATTTCCAAAATTAACTGCAGTTCCTGAGGCAGTTAAGTTACTACTCACAGTTAAGTTGCCACTCAATGTTTCACTAGTTCCTGATAACAACCCTGAAATTGAAGCTGATGAAGCAGTAATATTGGCAAACTGAACATTAGAAGTTGTACCTATAGATTGTGGTAATGTTAATGATATTGTACCAGAAGTCACCGCAGAAGTTAAGTTATTCACTAATATTTGGTTCGATGCTCCAGTTATAGAAGTAAAACCTCCACCTCCACCCTGTGCAGTTTGCCAAACAGGATAATAAGCCCCACTAGTACCAGATAAAGTTAATACCTGACCTGCTGATGTTGGAGCAAGCATAGTAGTTGTGTTTGCACCACTTTGATAAGGAATTGATCCTGTTAGATTTCCAATTAAATTAGAGGCAGTTGTTGCAGTACCAGTAACATTTCCAATTAATGCCCCATTAAAAGAAGCTGATGTTATCCCTCCGGTAAATGTGGCACTCACACCAGTCAAATTATTTACATTCACCAAACTCTGACCATTCAAATTCACTCCTGCATTTGCCCCACTAAATGGAACATACGTTGCTGATAATAAATTTGATGCAGCACTATAGGTACCATTCGCTAATAATACCTGGCTTGATAAACCACCCGGTACCGAAAATCCTGAGGCCGTCATATTACCTGTAAGTGTTCCTGTTGTTGCACTTAAATTAGTCGCTGACAATGTTCCAGTAGAAGGAATAAATGATAAACTAGTATTTACATTATGTGCCTGATTACCACTTGTAGCGCTAACAAATGTCGGATACACTGCAGAGCCTACATTTGATACCGCAATCGTAGTATTCGATGCATTCGTAGCATTTGTTGAACTTGTCGCAGTTGCAGCATTACCATAAAAATTAGTAGCTGTTACCCCTCCGGTAAATGTGGCACTCACACCAGTCAAATTATTTACATTCACCAAACTC
>JBAWXL010000452.1:0-1914 GCA_037144095.1 Bacteroidota bacterium | reverse complement strand
TGTTTTTGCGCAGTCTGACGACCGAGGCTATGGGCATTTGGCGGTTTGCGGGAGCGTTCACTGTCGTGGAACGACAAGGTGAATGCGGGAGCAAAACTGCCGAAATGCTACAAATTAGGCTATTGCACATAGGCGTGTGTTACCAAATCGTGCATTGGTTGTATAGAATTGGTTTTGTTTCTTATATTTCTTTCATTTTCGCCCAGTAAGGCAACAATTTCTCACTTATTAATCGCATTACTTCTTTAAATTCGAGTTCCTTGTCTCTGTTGATTTTGTTTAGAAATGCTGTCCAACTTCTTTTTCTCAGCGTATTTGTAGCAAAGTCTGCTGAAAAAAGTGCATGATTCTCTGTATATGAAGTTTCCCTATTTTCAAAGGTTGCTATAATTGCTTCTTCCAATGTATCGTTATCAAATTCGTTGTCAGTTAATAGCTTATAAACATCATAGAAATCTTTCATTCGACTATTTGCAACCGATAATTCAATCATTGCTTGAAACTTTTCGGCGATTACTGTTTCTATTGAATATGCTTGTATAATAGGAACTTGCATTTCGTCCAACAGTATTGGATATTCCAATTCTTGAACTACAGGAATCACAATATCGCCAAACCCAACATCAATTTGTATTCGTTGTCGAACGGTGTGAAAAGTTGCATCTATATAAAGTCTAACACCGTTATACTTGTCTTGTTGGGTTATCAATTCTCCAACAACGCTTTCTGGATTAAATATCACTTCATCTTCTGATTCAACGGCACATATTTGTTTAAAAACACCACAAAGTGCCTCAATATCATTCGATATTTGTGTTCCCAATAAGTCAACATCTATTGTCGGGCGACTTTTTAGACCTTGCATGGCATAAATAAATGCTCCACCTTTCAGAATCAGCTGCTGAGAATAATCAGAAACTGAAAGTCTATACAATAATCGTTCGTGCAAAAATCGGATAATAATAAGTTGAAAATCAATTCCTTCTTTTTTGGCCAAGTTGAGCAATCTTGCTCTTATTGAAACTGCTCTGTTGCTCATAGCATCACGTTTATATATTGGTTCAACACTGTCGCAATACGCATATCTTCAGCATATTTCATTAGTTTATCCAAATTACGGTCTTTTCTTTTCAGGTAATTTCTCAACACTTCGGAAGTTATGTCTATCCCCACTTTGTTTCGGTAACGAATGGCATCGCACACCGATTTTTCAATGTCGTAAATTGTAATTTCTTCTCCATTGTAGGTCGTTTTCATAACTCCTGTTTCATAAAACCTTTTCTCCCAATAATACAATTTAATAGGAGGATAATCAGGCAAAAGCACTTTATTTTTTGCTGGTATCGCAATATGAATTTCTGTTGGTGTTTGAGTAGATAGTTCATAAAACCTCCATGCAGAAAAAAGACAAATTACCGCTTGAGGTGCTATTCTGCATACTTCACCCCAACTGGCTTCTTCGACAAAATCAACATGACGATACAAACCACGTTTTATCTGAACTACTTTTTCGGTTTCTAACAAAGTTTTCAGCTGATAGTAAAGCGTTCTATTTCCACGGATAAGTTTTGATGTCAAATACCCTTTATTCTTCGCAAATATTTCATCTATTGTTTCCATTGCGTTTAGTTTTGCACAAAAATACGGAGAATAATTATTATTACCGTGTTTTTGTGCAAACAATTTTACTTTTGACAATATTTATTTTATTATTCAAACTACCACAACCTCCATAATAAACTTACAGTGCATTGGTTTTTAGCTTTATCGGCTTCTTTTTTTCTTAGCCGTAAAGCTAAAACTAATGTACTGTGACCGCTCTGCCTATTATCAAAAAGCTATAAAAGCCATAGCAACACAATTTAGGCAACCTCTAAAAACTACTTATTTTTCTCAAAGCTAATTTAATGTCAT
>JBAWXL010000451.1:0-1919 GCA_037144095.1 Bacteroidota bacterium | reverse complement strand
TGTACAAATTAAGCTCCTTGAACTGAGAAGAAAAGAGGTTTTACTCCGGTCCAGACTTATTCTTGGAAGTGAGGATTCCACTTATCTCGTCCTTGATTTAATCAATAACCTTGCGGTACTGGAACTCAAGGGAATACCGTTGCATGAGTGTCATATTCAACATGTAACGATCAGCAATTCAATTAAAATGTATCCGGCGGATGCTTTATTGAATTGGATGTCAGAGCCATTTGCTCTAAGAAATGTAGATGCCACTATTCCAAAAATCTCATTTATTGAAAAAATCGCACCAAAAGATACCCTTGAGGCTAACAAAATGGTTACAGAACCAAAGGAGGCAAAACTGGGTGATGTCTTTTTAGTCTTGGATTTTGAGCGAAACTTACGACTAATTATTTCACAAAGCGAACAGCCTGATTTGGAAGGGGAGAAAATTATCTCCAACCTACGTCAAAAATTTAATAAAATTGAGATTTCAAGATCAATAAAGGCATTGACAAAATTTAACCGTGAACCGGTGAAGCCTCAGATTGAAATTATTATCCCTAAGATGGATGCGACAATTCTTTATAAGTCGCTACCGCTTAATCCGAGGATGATCCTTAAAATGTAGTTTAGTATGTTAGAGACGTGATGAATTGCGCCTCTAACATATACGAACACTATGATTTTCTCTTATACATTTTGAGGCACTATGTAAGGTGCCCTTTAATTGTGACCTACCATCCGGTTTTATTTATGAACAGTCCCAACCTTTTTGCGGGCTTCCCAAATATTATACGAGCCGGATTTTTCCACATAATTTTAAATAAAGCTTCGACGCGTTTCCTGGGTTTTTTCTTCCATCATTAATTTATTTTAGAATTATAGAAATTGACTTTTAAAGTGCAAAATAGGGATAGATTAACAACCCACAAGTGACACAAAATAGTTGATATTCCGTAATAATTATGTTGCAAAATCAATAAAATTTATTGAGTACCTTTGCGTGTAACGCATTTTTTAAAATTATATTTATACATGAAAATATTAACACTGGCTTTATTTGCAGCCTTGGTATTCGTATCCTGTAATCAGCGAAAATTAGTATCAGGAATCAATCCAGAGGCGTTTTATAAAAAGGTTGACGGCAAGCAAGTTGAACTTTTTACCCTGAGAAATAAAAGCGGTATGGAGATGAGTGTTACCAATTATGGAGGACGAATTGTCTCCCTGATGGTTCCAGATAGAAGCGGAAAGCTGGAGGATATTGTTTTAGGTTACGACAGGCTTAGTGGTTATCTGACTTCAAATGAGCAGTATTTTGGCGCTGCAATTGGCCGCTATGGAAATCGCATTGCCAATGGATTGTTTAAACTGGACAATCTTGACTATAAACTTGCGATCAATAATACGCCCAATAGTCTCCATGGGGGGATTAAAGGATTCTCTTCAAAAATCTGGAATGCCGTTCAAAACGGAGATAATGAATTAGAGTTGACATTAGTCTCACCAGACATGGATGAAGGGTATCCCGGTGAATTGAGCGTTATGATCATTTACAGGCTGACTGAGAAAAATGAGGTTGCTATATTTTATTCCGCCAAAACCACTAAACCAACTGTAATCAACCTGACGAATCATACCTATTTTAATCTTCACGGAGCCGGGAATGGTGATATTCTGGATCATATTTTATACCTGAATGCGGATAAATATACACCGGTAAATTCCACCCTTATTCCTACCGGAACCATTGAGCAGGTGAAAGGTTCTCCGTTTGATTTTACGACTCCAGTGGCTGTCGGTACAAGGATAAACGATAAAAATGAGCAGTTGGCTTTTGGCTTGGGATACGATCACAATTTTGTTTTGAATAAAACAAAAGATGGTGAGAAGGTGTCACTGGCAGCAGTAGTTTCAGATCCCATAAGCGGACG
>JBAWXL010000450.1:0-1929 GCA_037144095.1 Bacteroidota bacterium | reverse complement strand
CTCCCTTAGTTATGGGAATTGTAAATGTTACACCTGATTCTTTTTACAAAGGAAACCGCTTTATGACTGACAGATCAGTTTTAAATGCTGTTGAAAGGATGATGTCCGAAAACGTTGATATTATTGATATAGGTGGTTATTCAACTCGTCCTGGAGCTAACTTTATTTCGCAGGATGAAGAAATTAAAAGAGTTTCGGAAGGCATTGAAGTAATCTTAAAGAAATACCCTGAAGCTATTATTTCAGTGGATACTTTTCGTTCGGCAGTAGTCCGACATGTGGTTAAAGAGTTTGAAATTGCGATGATAAATGATATTGGTGGCGGCACATTGGACGATTTAATGTTTGAAACTATTGCAAATTTAGAGCTGGCATATATTCTAATGCATACAAAAGGGAGTCCTCAGTTAATGCAGTCGAATACACAATATGAAAACGTTGTTTCGGAAGTGTTGCTTTTTCTTGAAAAAAGACTTGCTCAGCTGCATTTACTTGGTGTAAAAGATGTGATTATTGATCCTGGTTTCGGATTTGCAAAAACCCAGGAACAAAACTATCAACTTTTGAACAAACTTCATTATTTAAAGGAATTACAAGTTCCGATATTGGTTGGGCTTTCCCGAAAATCGATGTTGTATAATTTGCTCGAGACGGATGCAGCGGGGGCTTTGAATGCAACAGTTGGAGCAAATATGCTTGCTTTGATGGGTGGTGCCTCTATTCTTCGTGTTCACGATGTGAAGGAAGCAAAACAAGCTGTCTCAATTTTTATGGAATTTAGGAATCAGGAAGTAAGTTGCAATTAATAAAATTGACAAGATAAAATCTAAATTATGGGCTTTCAAATAGGATTTAAAGATGTAGTTGATATTTTTCTGGTGGCTATATTGCTTTATCAGACATTTCAACTCTTGAAACGTACCGGGGCTGTCAATATATTTGTCGGTATTCTTACTTTTATAATATGCTGGTTTCTTGTTTCGTATGTTTTTAAAATGGAACTTTTGGGTGGTATTTTCGATCGGGTAATCAGCGTAGGAGCTTTTGCTCTGATAGTTCTTTTTCAGGATGAAATTCGACGGTTTTTTTCCAAAATTGGTTCTCGAAGAAGAGGAAGCATATTTTATTCCCTCAAGCGATTTTTTGGAAACAGCAATAATGAAAAAGAAAAAATAGATTTCGATTTGGTCCAAGTGGTGTTGGCTTGTCGTAATCTTTCTAAAAGTTCGACGGGAGCGTTGATTATTCTCACCCGTAATAATAGTCTCGACTTTTACGCTCATTCAGGCGAACAACTGAATGCGAATATAAACTCACGGCTTATTGAAAGTATTTTCTTCAAAAACAGTCCTTTACATGATGGTGCATTGATTATTTCAAGCCGTAAGCTAAAAGCTGCTGCCTGTATTTTGCCGGTCTCAAAAAATCAATCCATCCCTAAACGAATGGGTTTGCGTCACCGGGCTGCATTGGGTGTAACTGAAAACTCGGATGCCATTGCAATAGTTGTTTCTGAGGAAACCGGACATATTTCCTATGCTCATAATGGTCAATTAACAGTAAATCTAAAACCTGAACAACTAGAACATTTTCTGTCGGATGAAATGGTTTGATTCCGTTTAAAAAAAAGTCCCGATAAACTGTTGAAGTTTATCGGGACTTTTATATTTAATCCTCTTTTAGTTGTGGAGTAATCAGTTTGTACCCTTTACCATGAATATTGATAATGGCCACATTTTGATCGTCTTTCAATAATTTGCGTAGTTTAGTGATATACACGTCCATGCTACGAGCATTAAAATAATTATCGTCCACCCAAATTGTTTTCAACGCAAAGTTACGTTCCAGAATGTTATTAGCATTTGCTGCTAACAAATTAAGTAATTCAGATTCTTTAGTAGTAAGTTTTTTCGATTCTCCTTCGAAAAT
>JBAWXL010000449.1:0-1978 GCA_037144095.1 Bacteroidota bacterium | reverse complement strand
AAGAAACAATGGAGGCGTTTTATTTACTAAAAAAATCAGGCAAGATCCGCTTTGCAGGTGCAAGTAATTTTTATGGCTGGCAACTTTGCGAAGCTAATATAGTAGCTCAACAGCAAGGTTGGGAAGGTTTTTGTTGTATTCAGCAACGGCACACCTACCTTGAACCAACACTTCGTGCTGACTTTGGTACACAACTGCTACTTACTCCTGAAATTCAGGTGTATTGCCAAACAAAAAATATTAGGATGATGGCTTATTCACCATTGCTTGGTGGGGCTTATGTCAGAAATGAGCGCCCTGTTCAAGTTCAGTATCAAAATGAATTAAACAAATTTCGATTAATCAAACTAAGAGAAATAGCTGTTGAATTACAGATATCTCCCAATGCAGTGGTATTAGCATGGATGATGCAAAGTTCTCCCCGGATTATACCAATGGTTACAGGCAGTACGGTTGCACAATTGGAAGAAAATCTTGAATCGTTATCATTTGTATTAAATGAAGAACAATTGGAACGATTAGTAAAATGAAAAATCCAGTAAAACACAAATACGGACAATCTATCAGGTTACTGAACAAGACCTTATTTGTAGCCTAAGTTTCCGAAAAAACTTATCATTTGATCAATTTTGGCTTTTAACTAACTATCAAAAAAATATGAGTACTAAACCAAAAACTAATTTTCGTTGGATTATTCTGAGCCTGCTCTTCGTAGCAACCACAATTCTATATATCGACAGATCGGCGCTGGGCATTCTGGCTCCCGATCTTCAAAAGAGTATTGGTTGGTCGGAAGAGCAGTACGGTATCATTAACAGTGCATTTATGATCGCTTATGCCTTGTGTTTTATCTTGATGGGACGATTGATCGACATTATTGGCACCCGTAAAGGTTATCTGATTTCCATTGGAATCTGGAGTATTGCAGCACTTGGCCATGCACTTGCGCGTTCGTGGGTAGGTTTTGCGGTAGCGCGTTTTAGCCTTGCTGTTGGGCAGTCCGGAAGTTTTCCTTCTGCCATTAAAGCAGTAGCTGAATGGTTTCCAAAGAAAGACCGCGCATTGGCTGTGGGTATTTTCAATGGTGGTGCCAATATGGGGACAATATTGTCGCCCTTAATTATTCCGGTATTGGTCCTGAATTTTGATAACTGGCGGGTTGGGTTCCTGTGGACATTCCCTATTAGTATAATATGGGTGTTACTTTGGTTAAAATATTTCAGAAAGCCAGAACAAAGTCCAAAAGTATCGGCGGAGGAACTGGCTTACATTAATTCCGACAGCGGACAGGAAGAGAGTACTGCAAAAGTTGGCTGGAAAGATATCCTTCCTCATCGTGGCGCCTGGGCCATCGCAGTTGCCAAATTAATGGCCGACCCGATCTGGTGGTTTTACCTGTTCTGGGGAGCCAAATTTCTGAATGCTAAATTCGGACTAAACCTGAAAGAAATAGGCTTGCCATTTTTCACCATCTATTTGGCATCTTGGGGATTAGGTATTTTTCTGGGCTGGCTATCGTCTAAATTCATGGAAATGGGTTGGGATTTAAACAAAGGACGCAAGTTTGGATTGCTCGCCTGTGCCTTGTTTGCCGTTCCGGTTATGTTGGTACCTCACACCGATAACATGTGGCTGGCGGTTGGGCTAATTGCTCTTGCTGCCGGAGGGCATTGTGGCTGGTCGGCCAACGTTTTTAGTTTGATGTCGGACATTTTCCCGAAGAAAGCCATTGGCAGTGTTGCGGGATTTGGTGGTTTTGCCGGAGCTGTTGGGGGTGCTGTTGCCGCCTTCTCGGTGGGTAAAATACTTCAGAATATAGGGGTCGATGGTTATGCCATTCCGTTTGCCGTTGCCGGGTGTGGATACCTGATTGCTTTGTTGATTATCCATCTTTTGGTGCCCCGGATTAAAACTATTAATATTTAAACGATTATAAATGATGAACAGCAGAGAAAGGATTCAAACGGCCTTGGCGCAC
>JBAWXL010000448.1:0-1986 GCA_037144095.1 Bacteroidota bacterium | reverse complement strand
CGACGAGGCATAAATATGAGTGAACGAGTCATCCAGAGAGCATGACGAGGCATAAATATGAGTGAACGAGTCATCCAGAGAGCACGACTAGGCATAAGGATGAGTGAACGAGCCATCCAGAGAGCATGAACAGACATAATGATGAGTGAAAGCAACATCCAGAGAGTAAGTAGAGACATAAAGAACGCAATAATGGGGCAGTATCCCCTAAAGTGTGTAAGTTAGAAAAAAGTTAGGCAGAATCCCCTAAAAATCAGACCTGATTATAGATAAAAATCTGTAATTTTATATGGATGGAAAAACGAACATTTACCAAAGAAGAAAATGCTTTGCATTGTAAAAGAATCAAATGGACATGGCGTTTCAGATACGATTGAGAAGTATGTTAATTACCCTGCTTCCTTTTATTCATGGAAAAATAAATTGTATTAAATGTGAGAAGAAGGTCTTTGGCAGGCAAAAGGACAATTTAACTATAAGTTTAATAATCGATTGAATTCGGATTAAGTTTAGGAGTTGAAGTAATTTCACTCATAATTTTTCTGTCAATATCTTGCTTGAGTACCGTATTTATGTTATCGTTTGATGAAAATCACTAAAATATGGTATTGTAGGTATCATTATTATGTAGTCTTTTTGCAGCTTCATTGGTATTCAAAATCAGTAGAATTAAAGGCCCTAAAACTCAAGCGAATTTTAGGGCCTTCTACGAAAAAGTGAAAAATAGTAGACATTTCTTTAAAACAAAATAATAATAATCTCAAAACAAATTAAAATGAAAAAACTTTTAAAAGTGATCAGTAGCTCCTTTTATAGGACTTTACGAAAGAAATTGCATAGGGGACATACATTCTTTTTTGCCTTATTGTTTTTATTCGTATTTATCTCATCCTCGGTATTTGGACAGGATTACTCTTTGACAATGTGTAGCCATACCATAGGAACAAATACATACGGTCCGATGTATAGCAGCACTATTGCAAATTACGGTAACCGAACCGCATTTATTATTGATGCCTCTCAGTTAACATCAATTGCAGGTAATACTTTGTCGAGTATCTGGTTTAATAGGATTGCCGCAACGGGTTCACTGACGGGTACAACAAATTTTAAGATTTATTTAAAGAATACTACATTAGCAGACTTTGGAAGCGGAAATCTTACCTGGGCAACGGAAATCAGCGGGGCAACTAATGTTTTTGATGCAGACCCAACTGCCAACGTTGGTTCGACAGCCGGAATGAAACAATTCCCTTTCAGCACGAATTTTACTTATACCAGCGGTAATAATCTGGCCGTTTATCTTGAATATACTCAAACTATTGCCCAATCTGCGGCTATTACATGGGATTATGAATATGGAAGTCCATGTATTAATACCGCAAATAGTAATACAACAAAATACTGGAATGGGGCCACGCCTTTATCTGCTACAACGACCTCCAGTAATTATCGTAGACCTATAATAGCATTTAGCCTAGTTAGTAATATGTCGTTTGTTAGCGCCACTACTACTCAAGCATCCATTGCCAATATATATACAGGATCAAACGGGAATCCTATTGTTGGATTACAGGTGGTTACATCAGGAAGTACCTCTCCATTATCTCTAACGCAATTGAGCATGGTAGCCACCGGCACCAATCCTACAGCCGATATTTCGAAAATTCATGTGTATTATACCGGAACCAGCAGTACTTTTGCTGCAACCAATGCGTTTGACGGAGTTGGTACCAATGTAACTGCAGGTAATATAAACATCAATGGATCTCAAACTCTGGCTAATGGCATCAACTATTTCTGGATAGCTTATGATGTAAGTGCTACAGCTACATCCGGGAACACTTTGGATGCGAGATTACTTGCAAGCCCCACTACTTCACTTGTCGTAGGAGGAGTAGCACAAACCGTCACAGCCAACGACCCGGCAGGTTCAAGGACCATCTCAGCTACCTGTGTTGCACCAACTGCCCAACCCACTACGTT
>JBAWXL010000447.1:0-2025 GCA_037144095.1 Bacteroidota bacterium | reverse complement strand
TTTTCCAGGCAGTTAGTTCTTCAGGCTCCCTTCCTTGGACTTTAATGATTTGCCGCACGTTGAATCTCCAAGCGCCTAATAAGCAATCTCGCTTTATTAAGTTCCATATGATCAATGGCAATTTTATTTTCGAGATCGGCTATCTTTTCTTTAGCTTTTTCCAAACATCCATCTTGTAAATAGTCTCTTAAATCATCTAAATTGGCTTGAATTTCGGCATTGCGAATATCTGCATTCATTTCTTGCAGTAATACTTGATTAACATCCATACCATAGAGGTTTTCAAGTTTCTGTACATTACCGTTATCGAGAGAATAACAGAGCAAATCGTTGGATTCGCTAATCACAATGGGGGAATGGGTGGTTAAAATAAACTGACAATTTGGAAAAGTATTTTTCAGCTTGCCTATCACGGTACGCTGCCAATTGGGGTGTAGATGTAATTCAATTTCATCAATCAGAATAATGCCATTACCCAATATTGGATTACTTAATGATGGATTGTAAATAACCAGGAGGCGAGCGATATCGGCGATTAATGCTAATAAAGTTTTTTCACCATCTGACAATTGAAAAATACTTAGGGTAATTTCGTTTTTTGTAATTAACAAATCTAAGTGCGGTAACCGCTGAATGCGCAAGTTACTAAATTCCGGCAAGAATTGATAAACAACATCGGTTACATATTTACTAATTTGCTTTGCGAGAATGGGTTCAACTTTATTAAACCTTGATTTAAGCTCATCAATTTCTTTTTGCTTAGACTGTTTGAAATCAGCTAATACTTTTCTAGTATTTTCATCTAACTTGGCCTGTTGCTCCATTTGCCTGATTAAATCACTATCCAATTCGGCTTGTAGCTTAGCAATGGCAATCAAAATTTCCTGATTGAGTGTGTTTTCCGAGTTAACGATGTCATCCATATCTTTAAACCACTGGAAGAATACTTCAAAATCTGCGGAGCCCTTAAGTGATTGCGTCGATTTTCTCTGACTAGCTTTTTCATTGCCTTGAATGAACTGCTGATTCTTTAAATGAAGTGTTCTATCCACATCATAATAGGCGAGTACGGGTAAGTTAAACTGAGGATTTCTCGATCTAGCTAATTTATAAAAACTTGCTAACAACTTGATATTTTGAATCTTCCCAGTTCTTTTGGTATTGCTGCCGTCTCTTGATTTTGATAATTCAACATTGTAATCTGATTTGAATAAAGTAAAAGCACTGAGGATAGAAGCATAATCATCAACAGTTACGTTATTAATATCTGATGAATCGATACCCCACCCTTTTCCATCATGACTAACCAAAAAAATACGGAACCAAGATAATATTTTCGCAATAGCATCCAATAAAGTTGTTTTACCCGCTCCGTTGTTACCGATAAACACGGTGACTTTAGAATCAGATAACTTGATTTCTGCTGATTCGAACCCGCGAAAGTTGATTAGTTTTAAAGAAGGCATTATCAGCCTGGGTTCTCTAAAAGCATCAATAAATTTATCAAAATATTGCTGAGCGAGGGCGGTATCGGCTTCTACAAACTTACCTTGCGAATAATGTTCTCCTAATTGAAAAATTGCCTCAAGATCACCTTTACTCGCTTTATTCTCAAGGGCTTTGATAGAGCTATTTTTTTTCATTGATTTTTCTTGCCTCTAGCTGGATGGCATTCATAATTTCTATGGAGTATTTTTTTTTCATGCGTTCAACGAAATCCGGCTCTATATTAAGACAAAAAGCAAGTAGTCCTTGTAAATGATTTATATACTCTTGATCCAGTTGCTGGATTGAAAATCGATGAATTAACGAAGATATATAACGCTTTCTTTGGCGCCCAATCGATAGTTTGTTCTCGTTTGTAATAGTTATTCCTGTTATATGCCTATTATGCGCCTTGGACGAAAAAACAGTCTTCAGTTCATTCACTGTAATAGTGCCATCAAAATGATTGCGCAGAGCTTTCTTTACCAGTGCAGGCAATGTAAATAATGTATTCTTTGTATTACTTGAGAAAGTCAGGTC
>JBAWXL010000446.1:0-2047 GCA_037144095.1 Bacteroidota bacterium | reverse complement strand
TACTTCAAAACTACAATTAAAAAAATAATGCAACCCAAACCGTCCCGAAAGACCTCACCCCTAACCCCTCTCCTAAAAGGAGATGGGAGTAAAGACAAATATTACGAAGCTCTCTCATTAGTTTGGGAGGGATTTTTGTTTTATCAAATTTTATAAGTGCAATAGATAGCTTAAATAAAATTTTATAACAAATAATGATAAAATTGTAACATTTTTACAAGATTTGGTCGTAATATTGCAACGTAAATTAAAAAATGTTCAAACATAATTCAGTTGGTTTTGAAATTAGTAATCATTAAATTAAATTTAATTATAGCTGTATTTTGGATAAATAATTGTAAAGGTCTTAATAATATTCAATGTTCAAATTATTTTTAATAAGGGAACAGCTAATAAAACAGCTTTCGCAATCGATATTTATATCTTAAAACTTAATACTGATAAAAAAACAGTTATTAAAAAATTTGTAAAAAAATCGTAGTGGAGTTCAGAAACCACATTAATAAACGGGCGGAATCGAAAAGCTTTATGTGTAGGAAAATTAATCTTATATTTTAATAAAATGGAAAAAATCGTTTTATCTTTTGTAGCTATCGTAATGATAATTTGTATAGCAAACACTGTAAATACTCGTTTTTTTATCAGGAAATTAATAACATTTAATTTTATAAAAAAATTAGTAGTTAATCTAGTAGTATTATTAATGTCGGCAGGTGCTTATGCACAAACAAGCGGCAGTTCTTCAGGTGCATCTATTCGCTCTGCATTTGAGACAGCTATTAAAGGTTTATGGCAATACAACTCCAGTGCAAATGTATACTACATTGTGGGCATCAATTATTGCTCAAGTCCTGCAAATACGACTTATGAGCAAATGGGAATATTTGTTCCAGGTGCTTATATGAATGCAACAAGTAATGGTGATGGAACTTATACATGTACTATTAACTCTACGGCAACTGTTAATGGATATACCGCATCAGAAGCTCCGATCGTTGTACCGATTAATACGCCAGGTTATTCTGCAATGTCGCCTCCAACAGGATATTCAAGCAGTGTTGCCACATTTACAAGCGTAGGATTTATTTACCTGTGGCCTGGTTGTCGTGGAAATACTCAAGGTGCACCATTAGGAGTAACCGACCTTAAAGCTGCTGTTAGATATTATCGTTATTTGAAGGCTATACAGAATGCAGTGCCAGGCAACACTGACCGTATATTCTCATTTGGAATGAGTGGTGGCGGTGCACAAAGTGCAATTTTTGGCGCATCGGGCAACAGTAGCCTATATAATGCTTACCTCACTGCCATAGGAGCAGAAAGTGGATATACTGACAATATCTGTGGGAGTATGTGTTGGTGTCCTGTAACGAACCTTGATCAGGGCGATGAAGCACACGAATGGAATATGGGACTGACACGTAGTTCGCTTAGTACTGCCAATGCAAGCATCAGCCAAGGACTTGCTGCGGATTTTGCCACATACATAAATGCTATAGGTTTAAAGAATCCTTCAACCGGCACTTTACTCACTCTATCGTCTACATCAAACGGTTATTATCAGAAAGGTTCATATTATGAATATGTAATGGGGGTAATTAACAATTCCATATCAAGGTACAACAGTTATAATAGTGCAAGCGTATCTTTATATTCTACAACTGACACAACGGCACTCTATTCATTCGTGTCAAACTACAAAATTGCAACAAAAGGTATGGCTGCATATGATGATTACGCCTCGAAGGGGAATCCTGAAAATAAGCTGTTCGGAATAGCAGGCACAGCAGGGCATTTTGACCAATTTCTAGCACCACTTGTAAACACATACGCATCGAGCTACACTTCTTCTTTCACTTCCGACCTTGCAAGCACCAATGTAGATGCTGTTGGCAGGACTGTTCAGGAAAGACTAATGATGTACACTCCACTTTACTATCTCATTAATAACAACATTTACTATAGTGGTGGAGGTAGCGGTAGCAGTGATGTTGCACCTTACTGGCGAATACGTACAGGTATAAAACAACCCGATGCTCCTCTCCCA
>JBAWXL010000445.1:0-2051 GCA_037144095.1 Bacteroidota bacterium | reverse complement strand
TAGGTATGACTATGCATCACATCTCCAATGCCTTCATTATTAACTAAAACTTCAATTTCTTTATCCTCTTTTAAAAGTTCAATACAGTTTAAAAATGCAGTATTTACACCTTCCCCCTTCATTTTAAGTATTTTTGTTTCGGAACAAACGTTTATTTTCATTTGAAATAATTTTAATTTTTAAAGTAGTAAAATTAATTATATCCTCCCCAAATCAAGTTAAATTAATATGAAGTTTATAATAAGAAATTTGCACCAAATTCTATAAAAAACGAAAAGAGGCTAACTTATTTTAAGACAGCCTCTTTTACTATAATTATCAAAGCTTTACAGCCAATTATATTTAATAACCTACATGGGAAAATAGATTATTGGTCCTCATCAAGTTATTCCATAATTTCACCATTGAAATATAAAGCTTTATTATTTCTTTTTCATCCCAGGATATTGAGCAAAAGGCCCTAAATTAAGTCTGGGTTCAAAAAGATTGAAATCATCAAAATCTACTAAACCATTTCCATTAAAATCAGCGATAGTAAATCCATATGCACCATCAGTTAAATAAGGTTCGAAAACATTAAAATCGTCGAAATCAACCCCAAGACTTTGATCTAAGTCACCAAGATACAGTGCGAAAATACCGGGATAAACTTGTATTTGTGGGTCATTGCCACCCGGTGCTTGATAAGCATTCAATGCATTTGTAGTAAAATCATAAACAACCGTTGAACTGCTGAAAGAAACAGGCACTGCCGACCAAACTTCTAAATGGTTACGTGTTCGAACTCTGATATAATAGTTTCCACTAAATTGAGAAGAAATTTGAAATGAAACTAAACCACTTGTAGCTAATTCAACATCTGTAAAACTTGCAACCGGAGTTGTATAAGGACCATTTTCATCATAAAGATCAATGTTAACTTTATCCGCAATACCAACGCCATATTTGGGAAAAACTTCTCCAGTACCCCAATCAATATCACCTGCTTCAAGCATAGCATTCGTCGAAACATTGTATAAACCTTCTAAAAATAAGTTAAGATTAACTGTTTTAGGATTTTGAATATTGGTGTTTGAGTAGCTCACATTTATTAAATTCCCATTCCAATCTTTTGCCTGGCTTTGTATTTGATCGAAACTTACAGATGAATTTCCACCCAAATAATTGAATTTCAGATCTAACAATTTGCCATCATTAAAGTTAATACCATTTGTACCACTTTGCAGCCAAGATATATTTATCTGACTAATATTACCTGAAATTGGAGTTACATTAACTGAAATACCTGCTGCCTGAGCACTAACATTATCTGTTGAAATAAAAGTCATTATCGAATTATCGAAAGTAATTTTAATATTCATCAGTCCAATTTCTTTTAAATTCATAACATTAACAGGGACTGAAATTATTGAATTAGGTGCACTTGATATTTCATTTCCTAAGTTCATCTGTGCGCTTGCCTGATTTACCGTAATATTTACCACTGATGAAGTGCTTACTGCACCTCTATTGTCAGTTGCTTTAGCCGTAATATTAGTAGAGCCTATAAGACTAGCCCAAACAAATGAATAAGGGCTGGTTGTATCTTCAGCTACTTTCAAATTATTCACAAAGAATTCAACTTTTGTAACAGAACCATCAACATCAGAAGCAGTTGCATTAATCGTTACTAAAGCAGGGGCTATAACTGAACTTCCGGTTGAAGGTGCAGTAATGCTCACCGTGGGTGGAACATTATTAGCAACAATTATTGAAACTGAAGAAGTTGTTTGTGCTCCTCTATCGTCAGTTGCTTTAGCTAAAATAGTATGAGTTCCCAAAGTAGAAGTGTAATTTGCAGTATAAGGACTTGAATTATCAACACCAATTGAAACACCATCCACGAAAAATTCAACTGATGACACAGTCCCATCAATATCAGAAGCATTTGCAGCAATTGAAACACCATCACCTGTTATATAATGCGTTCCTGTAGTTGGAGTAACAATATTAACAGTTGGTGGCTGATTCGGTGCTGTTATTAAAGTGATGGAATCGGAAGTCTTAAAACC
>JBAWXL010000444.1:0-2053 GCA_037144095.1 Bacteroidota bacterium | reverse complement strand
GCTTTCTTGAAGGTGGGTAAATGAGAGTCAAAACTGTAGTTACCGCTTTTCTTTAACAAATTGGCGACATACCAAATCAACTGTTTGCCTGCGAGCTGAAAAGGTGGCGTATAGTCGATGTTTCCATAAAAATCAGGCGTGATGCCCAAACCATATAGTTTCTCTAAAATGATGGTTCGTTTTTCGTGGAATCCCTTCCCTGCCCATATTGAGCCAATAAAAATAAAATCAGATTCGGGGAAAGGATTATCCACATCAATACGTTGAAGAATCGAAGGTTCGAAGGCATGATTCAGTTCAATGCTCTTTTTACCCCTGCTGTTAAAATCGTCGAAAAACAATTTCGAGCAAACAATTACGGCATCAAACACCTTAAACTGGTTGAGTTGTTGCGAAGAAAAGGGGCTACAGCAATATCCCAGAATAAGTTTCAGCGAAGGAATTTTCGCACGAAGGCTCTCAATCCATTCCACATCGAAAAACAACGCATGTTCGAAAATGAGTACATTAGGTTTATATTTCGCTAATTGAGCTTCAACAATTTCTGCCGCATCCCCTTTCACATCATTCTCAATAGCCCATGCCTGCTGAAGCGGCTGAGCATTGGCAATAATCTCATAAGCTTTAACCCCAAGCTTAGTAAACTCGCGGCTGTAATAATCAGATAAAGCAAAAGCTTGCAACATTAAATGTTCATACTGTTTAGAAAAAGTCCATTGCTTTACTTCGGGATGCTTCTCATAATGATCATTCAAAAAAGCTTTGTAATAAGTAGTAATTTTGACAATTGTATAGCTCATCAGCCTTTTTTATTAAAGATATTCAACTTAGCAAAAGCACCTTTTTTTAATGAAGCTTTTAGTAGAGCATTCATTTCAGGCGAAATTTTCAGGAAATATGCAGCACTGCCATAAACAAGCAATGCTATGATGACTCTTACAATTCCATCCAATATTGGATTTGAAATATGAAACAGAAAATAATTCAGCCCCAGAGTAAGAAGGAAAACAGCAACTATTTTCAGCATATTCAATGAAAAGGGTTGCGATTTGAGTCGCCACCAAATAAAGAAAGTAAGAATTGCATTATAAAGAAAAATAGAGATGGCTGTAGCAATAGCCGTTCCGTTTATCCCATACAGTGGAATTAGCCAAAGATTGGTGGCAATGGTAAGTCCCGAAAGCAAAAAGATAAAGAACAACATATAATAATAGTAGCGCGAAAGAATCAGAATGGAAGCATTGAAACCGGTGGCAGCATCAAACAATTTACTCAGACCAATAAAAAGAATGACATATTTTCCGGCAACATAAGTATTTCCATTGGGGATAATTCTGAAGATGTCGTCCACTCCTACCCATAAAACGATAAAAATAAAACAACCCACCAGCAATTGATTTAAACAAACACGTTTGTACATGTCATTCACCTCACCCCAATCACTATTGTTGATGGCTTCCGAAACAATTGGGTAAGTTATTGTACTTATAGACCGCGAAGGAATTTCAATGATGATTGCCATGAAATAAGCCACACTATAGATGGCAGTAGCTTTCAGTCCAATGGCAGCCGAAACCATGAAAGTATCAATTTTCGCTACTATGCTGGTTCCGATAGATGCAATTATAATAAAGAGTGAATATCTTATCATTTGACTTTTCAAGGCAGGAGTGATGAATGAAAAGTCAGGCTTTAGATAAATGGGGCTGATTTTATAAATATAAAACAGGTTAAGGAGCAAGGCAATGCCGTAAATGGAAATAAAAAGCCCGATAAACATATTCATGCTCATAAAACCAAAGTAAAACATCACAAAAAGCACCACTGTCAGCACCCTGATGATAACTTCCCTAATGATTTTTGGAACAACGATGCGTAATAATAAAGAGGCATAGTTTTCGCTAATTGCAAGATAAGTAACAAAAAGCGCCAAAGGAATTACCCAATAATAGAAATGTACAAAGAGCTCCGAATTTGCTGAAAAATAATCAGACATCTGTGGTTGAAGCAACACATACAACAACCCAAAGATTAAGAATCCAACAACGGGAAG
>JBAWXL010000443.1:0-2064 GCA_037144095.1 Bacteroidota bacterium | reverse complement strand
ACATTGAGCACGCCAAAGTATGTCGCTCTGGTATAATTGTGCATAATCAATTTTTTAAATTATAATTTCAGTTGATTTTCAACCTTAACAGATATTAACAAAACGACTTCTCAATTGTTTTTTAATAAAAGTGCTGTTATTAAATTAACATTATTTTTTGATTCATATGTTATTTTTCTTTTATAATAGCAACAAGGGATACATGACTTTTGAGGTTTCAATAAAATTGATTTCTATCAATAAAATTAATTTGAGCTTCAGGAAGAACATCTGCTGAATTAGACTAGACAATAACTAATCCAGGAAATCTAATTATAGGTCAATAAGTTATTGGATAGTTCATACCGCTGCGGTTCTTTGCGTATACTTTGCTGTAAAATAATAAACGCAGAGAAGTGCTAAGATTTTCCGCAAAGAACCGCAGAGATTTTAAATCGCAATTTCGAAAGCACTATAAATAAGAAAAGCACTCCATAATCGTCAATTGTCCCCAAAGCCCCCATCGTCCTTTCCCGCCAAAATCCCCAAAATCCCCAAAATTCTCAAATCAATTGCCAATCCTCACCCGGTCACCGAAGCGGAGTCGAGGTGCAATTATCCACTAAACCAACCCTCCCAAAACTCACAACTCTAAGTACTCTAGGCACTCTAATCACTCCAAGTACTCAAGGCACTCTCATATCTTCAGTCAGGAATTGCGAATTCCTTTTAACCAATAAATCTGATTCTCTTGCTATGAACAAATTTAGAATAAAAAGGAACACTGAATTAGAATAAAATTGAAATCTTTTCAAAAATAATTTCCAGAATGACACCGTTTGGCACAGCCCCATCATACTTTTGCGGCAAAACATTTTAAATATGAAACAAAACATTAATTGCCCAACATTCAAGGAGTATGTGACGTCCAAAGAACTTTCAAATACTATATTCGATTTAAATGGCCGATTTAGCTATCATTGGGGCAATTTATATACCTATTATTTTGAAGAAATATTTTCCGCATTCAGTATCCTTACTAATAATAAATTGGACAGTCCAAGATTTATTGCAATGTTAAAAGATAAATATCAAATACCGCAAAATCATATTATACAAGCTGAAATCGTAAGTAATTCTAACGGAAATGACGGTATTGTTTATGATGATGGTTCAGAAAAAGCTTTTATAATAATCCAACATGGACTTGCCGTTTGCATTGATTGGGACAGAGTATTAATAATGTATAACAAATGGACATTAAGAGATGAAGCTACCACCATTGCTGAAATGACAGGACAATTTAAAAAACCTATGAAAAAGAAAAAAGAGTTTTTTATGGTAACCCGTGAAGACTCCAATCAAGGTTATGAACTCTCAAACTTTGAGGTTAAAGAATATGATATTAGCATCGAAGATAATTATAATGACGATTTTAAAACCATACATGAAGTTATCGAAGAATCTCTTTCTGATAAAAAAAAGAATGGGTTAATATTGCTTCATGGGAAGTATGGTTCAGGGAAAACATATTATATAAGGCATTTAATCAGCACAATGGAAAAGAAATTTATTTACCTCCCACATCACATGATAGGGTGGATTACCGACCCAAGTTTCCTTCCTTACATGGCTAAACAACAAAACGCAGTGATCATTCTCGAAGATTGCGAAGATATTCTAATGCATCGCGAAGATGGCAACCAAAATGCAACCGCATTGTCTAATTTGTTAAACCTCGGCGATGGGCTTCTTTCCGATGCCCTTTCATTAAATATCATTTGCTCATTCAATGCAAATCTTAAAAAAATTGATGATGCTCTTTTGCGAAAGGGTCGTTTAATTGCCCGCTACGAGTTTAACGAATTAGAAGTTCACAAAGCTCAACACCTTGCTAATAAACTCGAAAAGAGCCTCATCATCGACAAACCCATGACATTATCTGATATTTATAATATCGAAGACATGAAGTTTGAGAATAGTAAAACTAAAATAATTGGTTTCAAATACGCTTAATTCAATCATATTATTTGGTTCTATAACGGATAGGGTGGGTAATCAAATTTTAGTTTACCAGCTATAAAA
>JBAWXL010000442.1:0-2100 GCA_037144095.1 Bacteroidota bacterium | reverse complement strand
TCTTTTAGCTCAAAAAATATTCACTTTCCGCCATAGGTGATTTACGAAGAGGCAGAAAGTAGTTACTTTCCGCCTCTTCGTAAATGCAGGTTGGCAAAAAGTAATTACTTTTCGCCTATTCGTAAATGCAGGTTCTGCCAAAGTAATTACTTTTCGCCTCTTCGTAAATGCAGGTTCTGCCAAAGTAACTACTTTTCGGGTCTTCGTAAATGCAGGTTGGCAGAAAGTAGTTACTTTGTGCCAATGTGTGAATCCGATATGGCAGAAAGTAAAATTCATGAGAGAAGATGAATTCAACTATTTTCATCTAAAAAAATTAATCGAGCGTATTTGTATTTCAAATATTATGTTTATTTTTGTTGTCCTGAATTCGACACTTGGGTGGCACAAGCAAATTTGAGTTCATGAGAATGGCATTGACGGAGTTTTTAAGAGGTTTTTGTGATGAAAATGCAATTCTCATTCACTTAAAATGTATTTGGGTGACGCATAGTCGAAGTTAGTAGTTATCTGCGAATCTGTTGCTTATTTTTGTTTTATCTTGCTTTTCATAGTAAGCTCGCGCTTTGAATTTTGAATTTGAAATTTAGGACTTGGAGCTTTTTTATTTCGCTTGCAGCAGAGCAATTTCAAAGCCTATCATACAAAGCATACACAATAGGGTTCCCTTGTCGCGTGTTCAGTTGCAGTTTTTTCAAAAGCACGCTTTCTTTTGCGGGGTTCCAAACATAGGCTTTAAGCATAATATCGGGATATTTCAGATAAATATCGGATAGTTTAAGACTAAGAAAAGCTTTTTGCAGGCTATCGGACGAGGGAGGCTGAGCCAACAAATTGAGTTTTGACGAGCGCCAATCGATGAGCGTATCATGCGACGACAATTGGCTCACTATCGCCACATCGTGCAGCGCATGGGGAGCATAAAATTCTAATGTAATATCGATGAAATTATTCTTATGTTGCATCACCTCAGCCAGTGGTAACTCGAAACCGCGGCTAAATTGGGTGTTGCTGTCCATCAGAAAAGCTTGCCCGGGCTGCGGATTACTTAGTGGCAACTCAGCAAAATTGAGCGACTTTGAAATGATGAAAGGTTGAATATCGTGTGGATGTTCGGTTTTCGAAAACACATAATAGGTGCCCAAAAAAACATTCACTTGTCGGAGCAAATGCGGATAATAGTTCATTATCAAAGGAATCAACACGGGGTCGGATGAAGCCAGACAGCCAAAACTCAGATAGGGGCTGCGCTGGTTTGCCAGAAAATGATTGAATTCGGCAAGCGAGCTAAATGAATTTGAACGCACAAAAGTAGCTTTCAGATGATTTGTTTGCTGATAATATTTCGAAATGTTGGTATCAGAATCAATCACGCGCGTCAAACTATCACCATACAATTGAAAATCTTTTTCGGTTTCCAACAATATTTGCTCATAAGGAACCTGATAAAATATGCTGTAATGCCGGCGATTGCAGCAGAGTGTGAGGGTGTTGACAGTTAATATAAGGAGTATGCCGGTGGCGATCATCCATTGCCGGCTGAAACGAATGTGGGCAAACAGGGCAAACAATAAAAAGGGGAAGCCAAAAATGAGCAGCGAAAACTGCAACAAGGCGCTCACCTTCACCGAATAGAAATAGCCTATTATAAAAGGAGTGAAAAACCAGCATAAGGAGATGAAAAAAAACCGCCATGCGAATTTCGGCCTTTTAGGTTGAAGGATTCCCCAGGCGATGATGGCAAGCAACAAGCCAACAGTGAGATAGGAAAAATGAAACACATAGCGGAAATAGTCGACAATGAATTCGGGATGGGGTTTGCCTAACCAGCTTTCGACGCCTTTGCGCTGAAATTGTTCGAGAAAAATGGGCACATAAGGAATGAATAATAAGAGTATGGCGAAACCTGCAATGACATAAGATAAGAGTTTGTTTTTTCGGATAAAAAACAATCCACTCAAGCTCACTATGATGGCAAAAAGGAGCGAAAAATAATGATTAAACGAACATAAAGAAGCAAACAGCACATAGAGTATCAGGTTTTTAATAAATCCTTTTTCAGAATGAAACATGATTTTGTCCCAATACCACACCAGCATA
>JBAWXL010000441.1:0-2109 GCA_037144095.1 Bacteroidota bacterium | reverse complement strand
CTCTGATATTATTATCCTTATCAGTGTGTTGAATTATTTCATCACCATGCACCTTAATTCTGTTGATAACCAACAACGATTCATCGTCCGAATTATCTTCCCATATACAGGCCAACTCATTACCGTTAGCTTCGGAATATTTTATAGTCAACTTACTGTTCTTTAGTTGATCTGAGAGTTGATTGAAGTGTTTCATGATTTAATAGTTAGTAATTTCCAAGAAAACTTCCTATAAAGTTAGGGTCACTCTGATTCTTAAAAATTGTATTTCCATTATTATTTCCACCTATTACTTTGATAGAATTTTGATATGATGCCAAATTAGAAGATGTTCCCTCATGTTTTCCAATGGTTCTACCAATTAATAAGTGTTTTACAAATGATTCAAATACTTCAAAATTTCTCAGATCAACTTTTGTTTTATCCTTAGGTTGAAAGTTATTATTATTTTTAAAATTGACATAATCTGTTGATTCTTTTTCCACTTCCGCATACCAAATCCAAAAATTATCTTTATTTATTTCAGTTGTAAGATAATCATTACTGCTACCATATAAACCTGAAACAATACTTATATCGTATGGCTCAGAAGCTCCAGGGACAAAATATCTGTTATGTAAATACGCTATAGCATATTGATAGTCATTATAACTCCATAAATCACAATTTACATCCCAATTCGGTTTACTTTTATAATTTGTTTGTTTTAATGGAAATGGTTTAAATCCGCCACAAGGTTCGTCTTTAAAAAACTCACACATATAATCTATGCTTAATCTCATATATGTAGATGTTGGGGAGCAAATATTAGGGATATGTCTTCCCAAAATTGTTTTATTTAAATATTTTTTACTATCAGCTGTAATCCCTACATAATAAGGAACAATAGTATCTGGTGAATTTGGTATTAATCCTTTAAATCCCCATATATAAACACCTGTAAATTGACCGAGGTTTCGATTCTTGAAATCCGATAATTGAAAAGGTCCTTTAAAATCAAGTGTTACCATAATTTTAAATTTTAATTGTTAGTATTTTGTTAGTTGTATTTCTTATTCATTCGTTCAATCCTGCTCTTAATCTCGTTTCTAAGTGACTCAGGTTCCAAAACCTCTACGCCATCGCCATACGATAGCAATTCCATTATAAACTCATTGGATGGTTTCAGGAAGTAGGTAAAAATGGATTCATTGCCCAATTCGGTTTCTTCCTGAGATTCATGCAAGGGTAATTCTCTGAGATAATAGCGTTGGTATCCTGCTTTTATTTTGATGGTTGATGGCTTTTGTTTTTCATCAAATAGGGTAACGCCGTATGTGAAACTAAAATACTTCTCAGGATCAAAGTTTGGCTTCAATTTGAAAGGTTCATCCGTAAGTTCACATGCATCCATTCTACCCAGAGAATAAAGCTTAATATCATCCGATTCGCCCAACACATACCATCGTTGTTTAAACACCTTTAATACCAATGGAATTATTGTTTTTTCATACGGGTCTTTCACAAATTGATGATAGATTATTTTCACCTTTAAGTTGTTACGCATTGCTTCAACAAAGATGGGTAGTAAATTCTGACCCGCAGGTGAAATATCAAGTAAAATACGATGATTAAGGGATAAATTTTGTGTGATTATATCACTCAGCGTAAATGATTGCTTCAACCAATCATAGAAATGATTGGATTCAATCTTGGTGATGTCCTTTTCGTCCACAAAATACATTTTTCTACGGCAGTGAATCTTAATACCAAAACTTTTCTCAATCTCTTTACGATGTCTGAATAAAGTTCGTTCTGCTATTTTCCCACCGTATATCCCTTGAATTTTGCTTGAATTTTGAATGGTATTAAAATCACATCCCTCGTTTTTTATAATAAACTCAAGCAAACCTATGTACTTGAGAAAAAGTTTTTTTTCGTCGTTTTCCATGCTGAAAAAATTATATTTTGCAAATATATGTATTATTCTGCCATGGAATGGCGGTGAACTAAGAATATCCAATTTTTTTTCCATTATGTTGATTTTCAAATTTTTCGGAATCGCAGAATTGCAGCAATAGTGAGGAATCATGACCGTTACCAGTAGTTACTTCGTGCATTACTACCTTA
>JBAWXL010000440.1:0-2148 GCA_037144095.1 Bacteroidota bacterium | reverse complement strand
GCTGTTAAGTTATTTTGCAAAGTTCTTTGAAATGATTATCTTAGCGTTCAAATTGTAAACAGAAACAGTATGACATTAATAGAAATGCTATCAAAAGCTGAAGATAAACGTTCCCGTTTTGGTCTTCGTCACGAATTGACAGACGTAATGCTTATGTGTATAATGGCTATAATGAGTGGTTATTATGGTTATCGTGAAATAGGAAGATTTTTAAAGAATCATTCCAAAGAGTTTCAACAAACCTTTCGACTGCTACATAAAGTACCTTCACACGTCACCATTCGTTCTATCTTACAAAGTCTTGATTTTGAGTCATTTTGCAATGCATTCAATGAATGGGCAGGGCAATATGTACAAATGGGGAAAGACCATACAAATGCAATTGATGGAAAAGCCATTGCTAGTACTATTGTAAATTATGACAATTCATATCAAAACTTTATAAGTTTAGTTTCCGTTTTTTCCGTTCAAAGAGGTATCGTTCTTCGTTGTGAGAAAATTGAAAACAATAAAGAAAGTGAGATTCCAACAGTGCGTAAACTTATTGAAGCTCTTGATGTAAAATCAGAAATCTTTACTATAGATGCACTGCACTGCCAAAAAAAACGACAGAAGTGATTATTGCTTCCGGAAACCATTATATAATTCAATTAAAAGGCAATCAAAAGCTATTACAAAATCAAATAAAGATTAATACCGAAGAAGATTCGAAATCAGTTGATATTCAACAAACAACGATCAAACATAAAGGTCGAATAGAACACAGAAAAGTTTGTGTTTATAAGAATCTAACTGGAATTTCGTCTGAATGGATTGGATTGAAAAGAATCATTCGGGTTGAACGGATGACAATAAAAAATCAACGAATTACCCGAGAAACAGCTTATTATATAAGTAGTATTCGGTCTAATAAAGCTGATAAATTTGCCAAACATATTCAACAACATTGGGGAATAGAAAATCGATTACATTGGGTAAAAGATGTTTCGATGAAAGAAGATATTTCGAAAACGGCAAAAGGTAATGCTGCACAAAATATCTCAATCATGAGAAACATAACAATTAACCTATTTCGAACCAATGGTTTTGACTCAATTAAGTATGGTACGCAATTTTACGCTAATAATTTCAAAGAACTCAGATGTTTAATAACATCTAAAACAGATATTTACAAGAAAACTTAACAGCCCTGCCCCTGAAGGGGGAATATTGTAATAAAGTTCAATTTCTTTTACAAAGCTAATCAAAAGTCACCCTTTAGGGGGATATAGGGGGCTTCCATGATAGATACTCATTCCCATATTTATTCCGAAGAATTCGATGCTGATATCACCGATGTAATTCAACGCGCAAAAGATGTTGGTGTTCAGCACATAATTTTACCCAATGTTGATAGAGATACATTGAGTAGAATGTTGAAGCTGGAATCTGATTACCCTGATTACTGCCACGCATGCATTGGCTTGCATCCCACCTATGTTAAGGCCGAATATGATGATGAATTAGCAATCGTAAAAAATGAATTGGAACGGCGGAAATACTTTGCAATAGGTGAAATTGGCATTGATCTTTACTGGGACAAAACATTTCTGAAAGAACAAATTATTGTTTTTCAGCAACAAATTGAATGGGCATTAGAGTATGATTTACCGGTGATAATTCATGTTCGGAACTCGTTTAATGAAACCATGAATGCTCTTGCCCCTTTTAAGAAAAGAGGGTTGACCGGTGTTTTTCACAGTTTTACTGGAAGTATTGAAACAGCCCGAGAAATAATAAAAATGGGTGGTTTTAAATTTGGAATTAATGGAACTGTAACTTATAAAAACTCTGGATTACCTGCCGTATTGCAACAAATTGACTTAGAGTATCTTCTGCTTGAAACCGATTCGCCCTATTTAACACCAGTTCCACATCGTGGAAAACGAAATGAAAGTGCATATACACTCCTTATTGCCAATAAACTGGCTGAAGTATATAATTGCTCGCTAGAGCAAATTGACGAACAAACCACTTGTAATGCAAAATTACTGTTTGCAATCTGATTTATCATTTTAATATCTCAAATTTTTGTTTTACTTTTGTGTTTCCAACAAAGGAGAGATGCTCGAGTGGTTTAAGAGGCACGCTTGGAAAGCGTGTGTACTC
>JBAWXL010000439.1:0-2199 GCA_037144095.1 Bacteroidota bacterium | reverse complement strand
GAAATATCGGACTGACATTTGATTTTGTCAATTATCTGATAGAAAATAAAGAAGAAATTGAAAAGTTGCCTGACAACTTCAAACTGGAATTCATTGAAAAAGATTTTTCAAAAATAGAACACAAGCAACTTCAAACTACAACTCCAACCTTACAGAATAAGTATGTGAGAGTAAGAAATAGCTTTGATGTAGCACTTTAATTCTTTAAATTTTCTCACCTGCTGTAGCGACAGCGGCATTACATATTATCAAAAGCGTTAGCTTTTATTCTTGCTCAAAAAACGGCCAAATTTTCAAAAGCAAATAAGAATAAGTTAGTAAACGCCTGCGCCAAACGGCGTGGGCTTTAACTTATCTATTTGTAGGTACTTGGCCGTACCTTTGAGCGTGAGAGTTATCGTCCCACGCTTTTTTTATGCCCGAAAGTGAAGAACAAAACAATATAGCGGATGCCGAAAAGCTTATGAGTAGGCAAATATTAAATTCATAAAATATGAAAAAACAATTATTTATTCTGTCTGTATTCTGTATTGCATTGTTTTCTTGCAAGAATAACAATGATGTAGAATCCATTGTAACGGTTAAACTAAATCCTTCTTTTATTACACTGAATGAAGGGACTAATGAACCAATGAATGTAAAAAGCAATGGACTCATGAAAATGAACTCAGTGGTTTCTGCTACAGATTCAGTGGTTTACGCCATTCAGGTGTACGAAAATGATGCACCGTATTATTACGGTTTGTTCAACGATGTAAGCAAAATGCAACTTGCATTAACCACTTCAAAAACCTACAAGTTTAAAGTGTCTGCCTACAAAGTTGGAACCGGAAAATGGCTGAAAACTGTAACAGATACTGCCGGAACTAATTATTTTCTACCAACCAAAACGCCTTTGAAAAACAAATTCATTAAAGGTGATATTCTAAAAGATATTGATTTGGCTAGCAGTGCAGTACTGAACAATCAAACCAAGATTTACCCCGAAGTGGATGCATTCTATGCCACTAAATCACTGACCTTGGATAAAGGAACAACTTCCATTGATTTTACATTGCTGCGTATGGGTTTTGGAATAAACTTCACGGTTGACGCTTTAACTTCTGGTGCTATGGAAATATATGTAGGCAACGATACACTGAAACTAAACAGCACTAAAACTTCAGCTTATACGGTAAGACAATTTAGCACTGCATTGAACAGTTTTGGTAATATATATTCTAATGCAACAACTTTTGGAGACTCCATTGCTGTTAGTGCGAAATGGACAAGCGGAAGTGGAACAACGGTTACTGCAACATGCAAATATAAATTCTTACGGAATTATCAGAAAACAATAAACATACAATTGAACAGTATAGTTAATAATCTAAACTTTGAAAACTGGAAATTCCCGACAGATGGACTTATTGCATGGTATCCATTTAATGGCAATGCCAACGATGAAAGTGGAAACGGAAAAAATGGAACAGTTACTGGAGCTACATTGACTACAGATAGATTTGGGAAATTAAATAGTGCATATAGTTTCAATGGAACAACTGATTATATTCTAACAAATTGTTATGGTCCAACAGGAAATTCAGGTCGAACAGTTAGTTTTTGGGCTCAAGTCATAAAATCAACTTATGATATTAACAGTGTATTTTATTACGGAGAAAATAACAATGGCAAATTTTTATCTGTTTATTTCTTGTCTTCTACTGGTACATTCAGAACTGACGTAGGAAGTGCAACTAAGGACTATAAAAATACTACAGTATTTAATAGTTGGCATTTTTATACAGTTGTTTTCCCTGCTAATATTACATTTGTACAAAATGCATTAATGTATATGGATGGCAAATTGCTTTCAGATTTCACGTACTTAAACCAGAATACATATAGTATTAATACGGGTAATACTAACCCAATATACATTGCGCGTTCACCTTCATATGATAGCGTTAATAAATACAATTATAATTTTAAAGGTTCTATTGATGATATTGGTTTTTGGAATCGCGCATTAACACAAGATGAAATAACAGATTTATATAATGCAAAATAATAAAAAGGAGCTGCCAGAAAATCCAAAAAGAGTAAGGAGCGGAAACCGAAAAGCTTATGAGTAGGTGAAAATGGAAAAGAAAAAAACATGAATATTAACCCGTAGTGCATTTATAAAATAGTAATAAAAAAGTTGTTCATGTCGGATAA
>JBAWXL010000438.1:0-2205 GCA_037144095.1 Bacteroidota bacterium | reverse complement strand
TCCTTTGCCTATGTTCGCAAGTGCGAAGTATATATTAGGAGAGTCCTTTGCCTATGTTCGCAAGTGCGAAGTATATACTAGGAGAGTCCTTTGCCTATGTTCGCAAGTGCGAAGTATATATTAGGAGAGTCCTTTGCCTATATCCGCAGATGCGTAAAATAGTATTGGACACCGAGCGTTTATATTTTATCTTCATAGGACAAATAGCTTTTTACACCTATAACCTGTCATAAAAAAAGAGCCTACATCAATTTGATGCAGGCTCTTTTTTTAATAGATTGACTGATTAATTCTCCCAATTCACTTTCACATTTTTGGTTCCTAGAGAGGTTTTAACTCTAACCAAATATATTGCCGTAGATAAATCTAATTTTTCGGTAAATACATTGCTGTTGTTAGGTTTGGTTTTGAATACACAAGCTCCTGTGAGTGTGAACACTTCCACTTGTTGTATTTCTTCGCCAATTTGGGCAACGATGTTAAGCTTACTGTCGTTTTCAAAGACATTAATATCCGAATTTGTCAAGGTCGCATTATTGTTAGTGAAACGAATAAAGAATCTGCCGGTAATTAGGTCTGTTGGGACATCGAATTCGTAGGTTGAGTTTTCCGATAAGTTAATCGTGATGCCTTTGTAACGATCTTCTAAATAAACCGGAATACTACTTTCTAAATCAAAGGCTGTGATTTTTGCTTTGTCACCTGCACTTCCAATTATACTCAAAGGAATAACGGTATTCGTATCATTGATGGTGTTGATAACAAGTTTTTCACCGGAAGATGCTTGTGAGTACATGCCAACAGGTAAACCATCAAACATCTTCTGTGAGTCAAAGTCTTCATAGTTTAGGGTAGCATCTGGATTCTTACAAATAACTAACTCATCGTAGCCCATTTGTGTTTCGGTCTTCAAACGAACCAAAATCTCGGTGTTATTATAATCTTTGAAGAATGTACCGGTGTTATGGGTGCGAGCAGTTAAAGGTATGGTCAGACTCGGATTAGTGTAGATTGCTCGTGCAAAGAAGCCTTGAGCAGGCGCAATATAAGGCAGTGTTCCTGAAGGAACTCCCACTCCATTTGCAGCATTGTAGGTTCTAAAGTACGTAGTGGTTGTTACAGGAGGACCAATGGCTAAAGTATTGTCCCAAATATAAAGAGTAGTACTTACATTGGTCTTGCCTAGTAATCTCCAATCTAACCAAGATGTAAACGGATTGGAGACTAAGTTCCAACTTTGGGTCGCTGCAGTACCATTATAAACCAAAGGAATTGAATATACACAAGGTGCGGGTAAATTGGTGCACCATAAATTACCGGTTAATGTAGCCGGTGTCAAAGAAATACTAGGATAAACTGCATAACCGACAGTTGGTTGTAAACTGTAATTAGCTGAAGTTACATTCGCTCCCCAATTTACTCCATTAGTGTAGGGTTTTAGTTGTGTGGTTCCACCAATAGGGGTAATCATAGAAAAGAGATTGGAGTAGCAATTTTGTTTGAATGGCGAGCCAAATAAGTGCCATTTATTATTAAGAGTCGGTGTGAAAGTAGCAGGCAAATCACAAGTATTTTCAATTAATGAACCACAGATTACTAAGCCATTTACTCCAGCATTGTTCACAATATTGCCCGTAACCGTAAATTTACTACAACAGGTCAAAGTAAGTTTACTAGCAGTTTGAATCGTTATATTATCACCGATGCCGGTAATAGTAATAGCTTTATCGCAACAATTATCGAATGTTACATTTTTATTGATGGTGAGAGTCCCACTAGTAAGGTTAATGGTTCCTCCGTTTAGAGCACAATCAAAATGGATGATTCCATTGGTGCATACATCTAATAATGCCTGTCGTAAAGAACCTACTCCTGCATCATTTGTGTTTGTAACTACTAATTCAGGATTCACCATAAATGCCCCAGAGATTGAACTTGTTTTGGTATAACATGTACCACTAACAATAACATAATAATATAGTGTGCCAACAGAAGTTGCTTGTGGCGTATATGTATTTGTTTGCGCTCCATTTAATGAACCTAATGAAGTTCCACCGGTATTACTTGGTATTGTATTTTTATACCACTGATAGGTTAGTACTCCCGTACCGGTTGCCGTAACACTTATTGACATAAATGGATTGTTTAAGCATGTAGATTGTGTTGAAGTTGATTGACTAGTTATTATTGTAGCAGGATTAACTG
>JBAWXL010000437.1:0-2222 GCA_037144095.1 Bacteroidota bacterium | reverse complement strand
GGTGCCCGCTTGAGTAACCGTAAAAGTAGAACTTGTATCTCCATTTTGCCAATGAAAAGAAGTTGGCAGATCAGTCTGAAAGTGTGGATTTAATATTAAAGTAGCAGCATCGCAAAGCGTAGTGTCTGCTCCCAAATATACAATTGGCAAACTTACATTTACAGTTTTATATATCGTATCTGTTCTACAATAAGCATACAATATTAGTTTAATCTGATAATTACCAATATCAGTAAAAGTATGAAAAGGATTAAATTCAGTTGAACTATTATTTACCCCCGATGCCACATCTCCAAAGACCCATACTAATGAATCTAAAGAAGCACTATCACAAACAGGCATAAAACTTAATTGCTTACAAAGAGCAGTAGTACTATCCGATATATAACTTTGCGGAAAAACATAAGGCAGCAATTGCACATTAATCGTTTTTACAACACTATCCGTTCTGCAAGGATAATTATAATAAACCCTCACTGTATAACTTCCCGTATCGCTAAATCTATGCAGAGGATTAAACAAACCCGAAATATTATTCACTCCCGAAGCCCCATCTCCAAAGTTCCAACTTACAGAAACTAAACTTGCCGTATCGCACACTCCTGAAAAATTAAGATTCAAACAATTTTGAGTATAAGTAAAATCAGATATTATATTAAAAAATCCAGGGAAGAACGTTGGGAGTCCAAAATTGCAGATTCTACCATTCAAATAAACCCCATTCTTAACAAAGTCACATGCCAAACCCACAGAATCTGGATAATTAATAACTCCTACGTATGGATACCCTGCAAAAGCAATATAAATTTTATGATCACAAGCCATTTGGAGTGCACCTGATGATTCTAAATGTGTGAATGTAGTAGTATCATATCCCCAATATAATTGTACTCCTGTATGGCTAATTGTAGCAGAATCATTTGAAGAAGTATCGTATTGATAAATTTGACTTGTACTACTTCCTGATGGAAGTGCATAACTTACATAAAGAAATTTTTGATTCAAAGAAAACTCAAGTCCATAACCCTGTAAAGTTGAACTAGCTGGACATCCAATACTAATTGGATTCGTCAACAAACCAGTTGAATTATCAAAATTTAATAAAATTGCATTTGTACCAAGCATATTATCAGTGCAAAATGCAACAGCAATTTTGTCCCCGTTAGGTGAAGATTTCATATAACCACATCCAATTGATTCTGCATTTGGTAGAATTACATTGGTTTGACTGATCATTGGTATCGTCGAAATTCCATTATTGGAAAGAATAAAGGAATAATAAGTATTACAATTTTTTTTCTGTGTTATGATCCAATAATCTTTCCCATTACAATGTTTTATAACAGTAACACGCTCCGTTGTGCTATCAGTAATGAAAATATTTTTTTCAATAATTTTCCCTAATCCATTATTAAGATTAATATTTACAATGCTATATCGAAACCCTTTGTGCGGGGGTGTATATATATAAGAATCACCGGCATCTTGAGTAAAAATATAATAAATTGAATCATTATTTGGTTGTTTAACTATAATAGAAGATTCTGTGCTTGATGGATGCCCCATAAGACTATCTCCATTTTCCATTACCTGATGTATTTTATTCCATACTTTTATCCCATTAGTATAAAAAAGTAAATTACCGGCTGAATCCGATATTGAGGAAGCCCCCTCAGGTGCACCCATCACACTATTTGTATCTGCGATAGGAACACCTGAACTAAAATCAAGACCAGCCTTACTCCCAAAATACCAATGCCAGGTTTCCTTTTGAGCTTGGAGACTTATACATGTGCAAACAAAAAATAATGTAAATATGCTTTTTAAAGTCATGTATTTTTAATTTAAAACACTATTGCGCTTTCAACATGTAAAATTACAACTTATTTCTCAATTATTCATTTTACATAAAAAAAATCCCCACTTCTCAGTTCGGCAGAGGTTCCCTGTTAAGCGTAGCGTCTCGCTACGCTTTAGCTACATGGTATCCATCCTTGTCCCTCCGTTAAGCGTAGCGTCTCGCTATGCTTTCACCACAAAGCATCCCATCGTTAAGCGTAGCGTCTCGCTACGCTTTCATTAACGGGCATCCTGCCTGATGTTGAAATATCATCTTACTACCGTAACCACCCCCCTCTTAGTAATACTCTTTATATCAAAAATACTTTTATAAGTAACCACCCAAACATAAGTATCCGACTTCACTTTATTATTTTTGAGCT
>JBAWXL010000436.1:0-2225 GCA_037144095.1 Bacteroidota bacterium | reverse complement strand
GTATAATTTTCTAAACTTCACCACCTCACCCCGCATTGCCGCAATGGGAGGCAATTTATTGTCAATTCAGGATAATGATATCAATCTTGCATTTCAACAACCGGCATTTATTAATTCAAAGATTAACAATCAACTTAGTTTCAATTATGTCGATTATTTTTCCGATATCAATTACGGGAGTCTGGTGTATGGCAAATCCTTTAAGAAACTCGGTAATTTCACCGCAGGATTAATCTATGCCAACTATGGCAAATTCCTTCGTGCCGACGAACAAGGAAACCTTCAGGGTAACTTCTATGCCTCAGACTATGCCCTCTCAATTGGCTGGGGTCGAATGCTCGATTCTATGTTTTCAATTGGCGCAAATATGAAATTTATCTATTCTGCTTACGATGAAATAAATTCCTCAGGATTGGCAGTTGATGTCGGTGCAGCTTATTTCAATCAAAACAAACAAATAACGATTTCTGTTCTTGCAAAAAATGCAGGATTTCAATTCAAACCCTATTACACATCCAATCGCGAACCTCTTCCTTTTGAATTCGATTTAGGCGTTTCAAAACGTCTTAAACATATACCTTTGCGATATTCAATAACCTACCACGATCTGCAAAGATGGGATCTTACTTACCAAGATGCAACGCCTTCCACCACTACTTCATTCGATGGCAGTTCTTCAACTCAAAAAAGCAAACTCGAAACCTATGCTGATTTATTTATGCGTCATATTATAATTGGAGGAGAACTCACTTTCTTTAAAAATTTCAGTTTTCGCTTGGCATACAACTATGGCAAACGTCAGGAACTAAAAGTTGAATCAAAACCAGGCACCGTAGGATTATCCTGGGGTTTCGGATTTCGCATTTCTAAATTCAGCTTTAACTATGCCCGATCAGCATATCACCTCGTTGGCTCCCCAAATTATTTAAGCATTACCACCAATCTTTCAAACTTCTTTTAACTGATTCTACTTTAACAAACCAAAAGAAATAATTGTAACGTTAAAGACCATTAACCAAAAACTAGATATACTTGTGTCTAGACTAAAGTCATAAACGATTTACAATACCGTCCTAAAAATAAAAGACATTATAAAGTAGTCTTATATATCGTCAGTTAAAATAATCAAACTTCGTATAAACAAAAAAAGGTGCCCAATGAGCACCTTTTTTTAATATCGTAAATAGATTACTTTTTGTAAACTCTCTTTTCTTTAATTCTGGCTTTCTTACCGGTCAGTCCTCTTAAGTAGAATATTCTTGCTCTGCGTACAACACCTTTTTTATTCACATCAATAGTTTCAATAAAAGGAGAAGCAATTGGGAAAATTCTTTCTACGCCTACATTTCCAGACATTTTTCTAACAGTAAATGTTGCAGTAGCGCCTTCACCCACACGTTGTAAAACAACTCCTTGATATTGTTGAATACGTTCTTTATTACCTTCACGTATTTTATAATGAACAGTAATAGTATCTCCCGCTTTAAAAGATGGGTACTTAGGAAGTTGAGTTAGGTTCTCAACATATTGTAGTAATTCAGGTTTCATTGTTTTAATATTAAAAATTTACTTTCTCAAAATGAGGTGCAAAGATACAACTTTATTTTAAATTACAAAGTATTCAAACATAAATACTCAACACTTAAGCCATTTTGTTTTAAATCAGCTTAAATTAATTACTGATATCTTTCATTATATCAAAAAAAAAGCCGCCAATTAAGGCGGCTATAAAAATTTGGCGACGACATACTCTCCCACAAATTGCAGTACCATCTGCGCTAGTGGTCTTAACTTCTCTGTTCGGAATGGGAAGAGGTGAGCACCACTGCTAAAGTCACCATAAGATCTTAAAAATCTTATAATCGACATTTTTAGAAGAAAATATAGAGATTATATATAATAAAAACATTACTTTGTAGAAAGCTAACGGGTAATTAGTATTGCTCGGCTTTGACATTACTGCCTTTACACCTGCAACCTATCAACGTCGTAGTCTTCAACGACCCTTAAAGGAAGTCTCATCTTGAGCTAAGTTTCGTACTTAGATGCTTTCAGCACTTATCTCATCCAAACATAGCTACCCTGCGATGCCGCTGGCGCGACAACAGGTGCACTAGAGGTTTGTCCAACTCGGTCCTCTCGTACTAGAGTCAGATGCTCTCAAACTTCCAACGCCCACAACAGATAGGGACCGAACTGTCTCGCGACGTTCTGAACCCAGCTCG
>JBAWXL010000435.1:0-2235 GCA_037144095.1 Bacteroidota bacterium | reverse complement strand
TTTCATCAAATTCAAATCTATCAAGCTATTCACCAACTTCCGCTTCAGATGTAACAGTGTCTGCCGGTGAACTAACCGTAGATGATAATTTTAGTGTAAAATCAATGACAGTTGCTCCGGGTGCAAAACTAACATTAGTTTCAGGAAAAACACTGAGTGTAGTAGGAGCTTTGACTCTACAAAGTAATGCAAGTGCTACAGCTACCTTGGTAGATGGTGGAACAATTTCTGCAGGATCTTCAAATGTAGAACAATACCTGACATCAGGTCGTAACTGGTATGTTTCAAGTCCTGTTTCGGGAGCAAAAAGTGATGTGCTTGCTGCAAGTGAATTACACCCTGCTTACAGTTATGATGAAGTAAACGGAACTTTAGCTCCATGGCCAGCTATTACCAATACTACAACTGACTTGTCTGTAATGAAAGGATATGTGGTTAGTCCTGCATCAACCGGAGTAATAACATTCAGTGGTTCGTTAAATACCGGCGCGAAATCAATCGATGTTTCCCGTACAGTAGGTCAATTAAAAGCAGGTTTTAATCTGATTGGTAATCCATATCCAAGCTATCTGGATTGGGATAATGCAACAAAAACAAATTTATTAACTTCAATTTGGTATCGTACCAAAACATCAGGTAATGAGTACACATTTGATACATACAACTCAACCGGAAAAGTGGCAACTTCAAACGGAGTTAAGGCGGTTACAAACCTTATTCCTCCAATGCAGGCATTCTGGGTACGTGTTGACAAGAGCTTAGATGCTGTTTCAGGAACTTTTGCAGTCAACAACAGCATGCGCTCACACGCTGATAACGGGTCAAATGGATTCAAATCCAAATCGAGCACCGCAACTCAACCTGTATTGCGCTTGGAAGTATCGAACGGAAAATCCAGCGATCAGGCATTGGTGTATTTCAATGCAAGTGCATCGAATGGTATTGATAGCTATGACTCACCAAAGTTGTCGAATGAGTCAGCTTCTATCCCTGAGATTTATACCTTGGCAGGAAGTGAGCAACTGGTAATCAATGGTATGAAGGATATGAATCAATTTACATTAGGTTTCACCACCAGAATGGCAGATAATTTCAGCATCAAAGCCTCTCAGTTTACAAACTTCGAAGGTGGTACTCAGATTATTCTTCGTGATAATTTGTTGAGCTACGAACAGGATTTGACAATAGCAGATTACAACTTCTATTCCGATGTAACTGTAAACAATGAAACCCGCTTTACAGTGTCGTTCAAAGCTCCTTCGATAGCAACAGGTATCAATCCTGAAACTAACAATAATGTGTGGATTACAACCCGAAACGGACAGCTGGTTGTAAACGGAACTAAAAATAATAAAACTATGCTTGAAGTCTTCAATGCTGTTGGTCAGAAAGTAATCTCGAGAAATCTGACCGATTCAACGATTGAACTAGAATCGAAATTAGTTTCTGGTGCATATTTAGTAAGAATAACATTTGAAGGTAAGAGCGTTACCAAAAAAGTGATTATTGATTGATTTTTTAATAACTAAGAAAAGTGTAGTTTTGTTTACGAAAATTCAGGTCTCATTACTCATTTCAGAGTGATGAGGCTTGATTATATAATTTATAATTAAAATCCTCAAAATCAAATAACATGAACACAAAAAACCAAACTTACTCAGCTCCTCAAATTGAGCGAATTGAATTAGACAACGAAATAGCTTTACAATTGGAATCAACAGTTACTCCACCCAAAGCACCTGGTGAAGCACATTTAAATGCTCCTGAGTATATAAGTAATGATCCGTTTAAAGGGAGTCAGGCATAAATAAAATAATTTATAGTTCTCAATGGCTTTATTGCATAATAAAGGATAGCTGATATCAGCTATCCTTTATTTATATACAACTCAAATGTATAAAATTCGGTATTATAATAAGTGAATGTTTTTATTCCTACGATTTTCTAACATGCTGCAAAAATAAATTCCATACAAAACCTCTTGCCTGATTTGTGTTGACAAACCAGGTTTCGGGAGTAACAAGGTCGTGAGGATCTGTTTCTTTCATTTTTTCAAGAATTGGCAATAATTCTGGTTTGATAACCTGTTCGATTTCTTCAAGAAACATATAGTAATTGCAGATAAATTCAAATGCATACATATTATTCAATTTTCTGTTTTCTCGAAATTTTCTCTGATAACCATTGAAATAGTATCATACCAATCAATTCGGTCAGCTATCTTAGATGCAATTG
>JBAWXL010000434.1:0-2252 GCA_037144095.1 Bacteroidota bacterium | reverse complement strand
GTAAAAGAACGTTCTTTATCTCTAAATTGCCCTTTTACTTCAGGACACACCTCAGGCGAACAGGAAGTTTAAACCTTTGCCAATGATTATTCTATTGTTTTTAATGATTCAACAAACCTCTCAAATCCTTTATTTGATTGTGCTGATTTATCAATGTCTTGTTTCTTTTTCCAATTTTTCAGAATTTCTTCATAACCCCTAATTCCTATCGGAGTGTTTTTATTCTTTGAAGGAATTACATGAATGTCATGTTTTCTTAACGCCAAGTTAAGTGTATCAAAACAATTTAGGGTTTTTGTTTTATGTTTGTCCTGATAATAAATGGGAATTAACCAACATTCAATAGAATGGATGCAAATTGCAAAGAAAATTTTATTGCTATAAGATTCTAGAATATCTGGATTGATAAGACCCTTCAATTTTTCAACTACATCTACATATAATTCATCAACAGTTTTAGATGTATTATCATCTTTCGAATGGGAAACATCAAAAGGCTTTGTTTCAGATTGATCAGTATCAATCTGAATTATTAAATAGTCACTGTTATTAAATATTTCCTTTAAATCATCAGTTCTTCCGCAATACTTTAAAACTTCATTCCACCCACCAATAGTTTCCTGCTTTTCATTAACAATTTGAGGTTGAGCATCCCTAAAAAACAATTCATATTCCTTAAAATATTTAACAAGGATATGCTTTATTATCCTGTTTTCAGAAACTCCTTCCGTAATTAAAGTAAATCGCATACATCAAATCTTTAAAAATTTGAAGGAAGACCACCAATAAAACCCTTAGTCCAAACTTCTGAAAGTTTCATTGTCCTGTTCTCATTATAATTAATTCGCTCAGCCCTCGAATGTCCTTCACTATTTCTGCTTATTACAAATAACCGTTGACTATCATCTTTCAAATTTAAACCATCTAGTATAGCCGGATTATGTGTTGTAAGAATCACTTGTTTATTATGCTTCTTTGCCAATGCAGCAAGGTTTCTTATCAGTTGCATACATAGCTTAGGGTTAAACGAAGCATCAATATTATCAATTGCAAAAAATGACGGTGTGGTTTTCGAAATGAAAAGAGTTGAATAGAAAAGCAGAAATAAAAATCCTTCGTTTGTACTCCTTTGATCAAAGTATTGCAAATTCGCATTCAGATATTTATCTTTTATATTTAGTGAAAATTCATTTTGCATTAAGTTCTCAGGTAAATCGAAATCCTCATACCAATCCAATAAAATCAGATTTTGTTTAATTTCATTCAATAACTTAATGTTCTTCTTGTCAAAAGCCAATTCCTTCAAATATTGAAAAAGTCCCTCTCCTTTTATACCCAAGGGATAAATCTGTGTTGTTTCTTCAAATTTCCTTAAACTGCTTTGCTCAGGCGAATAAATAATAAAACTTGAAGTATCCTGATTATTTGAAATTTGATTGATTACAATTTTAAATTCATTTACTTTATTCTCTAAAATATTAAATGCAACCTTTAGGTCTTGAATTTCATTCTTATCACCATTAAAATTTTTAATAGAATTCTTTGTTTCTTCCAATTTTTCAAAGATTCCTGTTTTCCTAATTTCTTCAATATTCTTATCTATCCATTTTCGGGAATTTTCATTTATTAATTCATATACATAATTTCTGTTTCCAATTAAAAATGAAATTAGTATTGATTTCTCTTTTGCTTTTTTAAATGCTGAATACATAAAATCAGGATGAGTAACCCTAATGCCTCTGCTTCCCAAAAATTCATAATCCAACTTGTCGGCACTTGCAGCAGCACCAAATCCTATTGCCTCCAGAATGTTAGATTTACCACAGCCATTTTCTCCAATCAGCACATTGAAAGAACCCAAATCAAGCGAAAGGTCAACTACCGACTTAAAGTTTTTTATTTGAACAGATTTAATCATTTTAGTTTTTTATTTCAATTTGCAAATTTAAGTATTTTTCTTTGAAGCCATACTTAAAACAAAAACAAATCAAAATTTATGTAAGTTCAATCTGAAAAAATAAAACAGACTGATTTGGAACCTATATTCGGCTTAGTCTTCATCCTAAGTCCCTTCTATACTAAAAAACCTTTCCATAATCCAATAATCGTTTTTCAAAGAATAAATCCATTAAATTATAGCTCTTGTTTCATCTACCCATTAGAATACAGCTTGAACCTATAAAGATAATACCGACTGAGGTTGGAACGTCGAGTAGGCAAGGGCATTTCAGCCCAAGCCTCTCACAGAACCG
>JBAWXL010000433.1:0-2287 GCA_037144095.1 Bacteroidota bacterium | reverse complement strand
CTATGGCTAACTGCTTCGTGGAGGTTCGATCCCTCCCCCTACAGCACTAAAAACCCGCAACATGATATGTTTGCGGTTTTTTTATGCCCTTACCTCAATGGGGGCAAAATTTTATTACAGAATAACTATATATGCTGCTGCATATTTGACGTTTTTTTTTTATATTTTGAACCCTTTATGCCCAAAATATTTATGCATAATTGATAATTTTGCTGACCCCTATTTACATAATTTCTGGAACTTTTTGGTTTCGGATAATAATATAAATATGTTACTACTGGTTAAGTTTGCCATCTGTATAATAGGGTTATTCGTTTTAATCTTATTCGTTTTCAGTAAAGAGAAGAAATTACCTTTTAAGATTATAGGTCTGCATTTTGCAATTCTATTGTTCACAACTTGCAATAATGTTTTATACGAGTCGAATTACATGTTTCATTTCCCGCATCTGATTAGAGTTATTGCTCCCTTAGGTTATTTGATTGGACCTCTCACTTATCTTTTTATTAGAACCCTTCTACATAATGAGTCGCGATTAAAGAAAAAAGATTTTCTTCATTTTTTACCTTTTTTGCTGCACTTTTTTGAGCTTCTCCCTTTCTATTTTTCAAGTAGTGCTTATAAGATCGGGATGTTGAACAGCTTATTAAAACAGGGCGGTGTTGATTGGATAGAATTAACATCAGGTGTTTCTTATGGGTCAGCTCATAACTTAGCTAAATTTTTACTAATAAATATTTATCTGTTTTATTCCTATAAGGTCTTCCTAGGTTTCAAAAAAAGAGCACCCAAATTTGTGTTAATCGAAAACAATCGTTTAATACGTTTTGCTTCGCAATTTCTTTGGATTAAAATATTAGCACACTCAATAGTTTTTGTAGGAATTATTATAATTCTATTTAGAATTGATTTTGGCACTATTATCGCAGACATAAGTATCACATTGGTAATTGCCTTAAATATTTATTTATTTATATTGAACCCCAATCTCTTATATGGGATGCAGTATTCCTTCGCATATAGTGATCAAAATAATGATGACTTTATTGCTTCTGGATATGCCAATGGCTCTTTTGATATATCCATTTTCATAGATAAAAATTATCAAGTAGCTCATTTTAACAAAGCTGCCGATGAAGAAATTGAAGCCGCCTACGGATTAAAAATGAAAAAGGGAGATGATGTGAGAAAATTTCTTCACGGTAATTTTGAAAAGCTCTTTCTAAAAGGAATTTCGGAAGCACTAGGTGGCTGCAGTTATGAAAAAGAATTTTTCATAAAAAGAATAAACAAATTAAAGAATGTTTGGCGATTCTTCAGCTTTCATCCAATTTACTGTTCAAAAAAAGAAATATTAGGCGTTGTTTTCACTTCAAAGGATATAACAAAGCTGAAGTTTAACGAAATAAAAATTTCAAAATTTCAAAAAGAATTTGATGAAATTGTCTGGAGAGAATCACATTTATTGAGGGCGCCTGTTGCTAACCTCCTAGGAATTTCTTCTCTGCTTCTTAAACCAGAATCTTCCATTAATCTGAATGAGAAGATGATATTAATTAACCACATTTCTAAAGAAGTGGAGAAACTGGATGCTGTTATTTTTGAAATTGTAAAAAATGCTTCGACGCTAAGTAAAGAAGATACTAATAAATAAATACAGCAAGGTTAGTTCTTCTTGATGGCTTTTATGTAAATTCAAAAAAGTATTTATATGAAGCTTGTTCTATTGCTTAGTTTTCTGTTCATTCAACTAACTTCTTTTGCGCAATCAAAACAGGCAGACCTGATTCTGCAAGACATCTCCATTGTAGATGTATTACACAACCGCATTCAGGAACACCAAACGGTTGTAATTAGTCAGGGCCGAATAGTTGAAGTAGGAAAAAATAATCTTGCTAAAAAATATCAAACCAATCATTTGTTGCGCTCAACTGGCAAATTTATCATGCCCTCTTTATGGGATATGCATGTACATTTTGGCGGCGATACTTTACAAGAAGAAAACAAATGGCTATTGCCTCTATATCTTGCTAATGGCGTTACGGCAGTGAGAGATTGTGCGGGCGGAACCTAGCGCTAAGATTTTTAAGGGTTTAAAAGTGGTGGTTTGGTGGTGGTTTTGATGTATAAGTATCAATTAGAACAGATACAATCAAATAACAACCCTAAACGAATGAGCAATCCGGTATTCATTTCTATTTATTTATATTCAAAATCATACAAAATAAAGGGTCCTGACGAGGCCACCAATCATTTTTAGAACCCTTACCCAGTAAGGGTTTTATTT
>JBAWXL010000432.1:0-2297 GCA_037144095.1 Bacteroidota bacterium | reverse complement strand
ATCAGTCAAATTCAAACATTGAAGAGTAACTATAAATTTTCTACTATAGAGTTTGCAGATACAAGCCTTTCGAAATATTTATATGACGAAGATGTAGCTTTAAAATTGAAAGAAATAAAAGTAGCCTTATATGGTGAGATTAGAGCTGTGTTATCAGACAAGAAAGCAATAAATATGAAAAAAGCTGGTTTTTATGGGGTACAAATCGGTATAGAAAGCTTTAGTACTAATGTATTAAGACTAATGAAGAAGCCAGCTGATTTGATTACGAATATTTACAATCTTCGGATTTGTTATGAAAATGAAATTGAATGTGCTTATAATATAATTCTCGATTTCCCCGAAACAAAACGGCAAGATATTCTTGATATGATAAATCTCATACCCAAAATTGTTCATCTTACACCACCTACTGCTTTAGTAAAGTTTTTTTTAATGCTCAATAGTTATGTATACAATAATTCTAACAAATATAAATTAATTAATATAAGACCTTCAAAATACTACAATTATATAAATAATCCATCTATTACTCTTAGCTATCCATATCAATATTTTGATTATGATAGACAAGATGATGATATCACAGATTATTTTAGACTATTTAATGAATCGTGTCAAAAATGGCTGAAGGTCTATAATTCTGAAAATTCCTTGCTTAAGATTGAAAAGACAGATGACAATTATTTGATTAGTGATTCAAGAACTGACAATGATGAAAAATTTATAATAGTTCTACTTTTAGACTTTAAAAGCATTCATTCTTTTAGGTTAAATAATTCAATTAATCCATTGATATATAAATAATTATGACTATCTTTGATGACATAAATAAGGAATAATAACTCCCGATAGAATTTGGCATGAGTCAAGTACTATCGGATAAAAAAAATTTGCAAAAAACCGAGTATTTTGCAGATAATCAGACACTTACATTAGGTGGCTTCCTTTCAAAATTCAACAAATTATTTGTAGTTCACCGGCGAGATAATATAAGTAAAGCACACTCGTATCTGTTAGGTTTACTCAAGTGCGAAAAAAATCACACAAATATGGAACGAATGGTTGAACAAGTTCCTGACCAGGCTTATCACCAGTATCACAATTTTCTGAGTGAGTCTAAATGGGATTACCAGCCAGTAAATAATACAACTGCGTTGGAAACATCGGCTTTATTGGAAAGTTGTAAAACCAAAAGTGGAAAACCCACTGGTTACATAATAGATGAAAGTTCTCATCTAAAAAAAGGAAAAGAATCTGTTGGTGTAGCTCGACAATATGCAGGAGTTTCTGGAAAGGTTGATAACTGTCAGGTTGCTGTTTATAGTTCTCTTTGCAATGAGGATAATGTCAGCATAATAGATGTGAAATTATTTCTTCCCGAGCAATGGACTCAGGATAAGGAACGCTGTGATAAAGCAGGCATTCCAGAGAGCGAACAAGTATTTAAGACCAAGCCACAATTGGCTTTGGAAATGATAAAGTCAGACAAAAAGTTAGGTGTTCAGTTTGATTGGATTGGCGGTGATGGGCTGTATGGACACAATACAGAACTTACTCATGGATTAGATGCCGAAGGATTATTTTACGTTTTGGATGTGCATAAAGATGAGTTGTTTTATTTGGAAAAACCAACTTTTTCTATACCCTTGAAAAAGAGCAAAAAAGGTAGAACTCCAACGAATTTGAAAGCGGATAAACCGACTTGTCGTATCGATAATTATTATCAGGGTTTATCTGAAGAGCAATGGGAAAAAGTCAAAATAAGAAGAACAACTAAGGGCTGGAAATATGTTTTGGTACACACGGTGGGGGTTTGGCATTGGGATGGAACGGAAAAAAATGCTCGACAACGAACTCTTGTAATTACACGTACTTTGGACAAAAAACCAAAAGTGAAATTTAGCTTTAGCAACGGAGAAATCGATGAATATACCAAAGAAGAATATGCTTATTTTCAGTGCAGTAGGTATTGGGTGGAGCGTTCATTTGATGACGCAAAAAATGAACTTGGGCTATCAGGTTACCAAATCCGAAAATGGAATGCCTGGCAACACCATCAATCATTAACAATGATGGCTTGTTTGTACATGCTAAATCTTAAAATTAATCGTAAGCCAGAATATCAATTAATGAGTTTACGTGATACTAGAATAATGATTATTGCACATTTGTTTTCTGATCAAGAAACCATTTCAAAGCTGCATGATCAAATGCTTATAAGACACAAAAATCGGAAACGTGATATTGACCGATTTTATAAAAATGAAAATGACTCTTAAAGTCTAAAAGTAGAA
>JBAWXL010000431.1:0-2337 GCA_037144095.1 Bacteroidota bacterium | reverse complement strand
TTTAAAGGCAAAGGTATTCATTTCTATTTACCCATACAAATCGTTATAGAACCAAGAAAAAAATCATTCGACAGAATCATTACTCGAATTCAGCAAATATTAAAATCAATGATAAAAGAAGCTTTAAACTGAAGTATTGCCGATACTTTAGCTGCAAAAGCAAATTTACGAACAACACAGCTATTCTATCAGTACTATTTGGCTAAAATATGCTGAATTGAAATAAAAACTTTAGGAAAAAAGCCAGGGCAAAGTAATAGCCTTACTTTTTCAACAATTCTTCAATTTGCTTTTGTTGAAGTTCAACTAATTTCTTCAGTTGAGTAATTTGCTCTTGTTGTTCCTGAACGGCTTTAACCAATGGAACTACAAATTCAGAATAACGCAAACCATACAATCCATCATTGCTTTTGGGCTTATCAATTCCACTAAAGTCGAAGCCCACTTCTTTCGAAGCTTGTTCAACTTCCTGAGCAATGAAACCCGTCATCGTAATCTTTTCGATGTCATATTTCCCGTCCCAATCGGTGTTAGCATCCTTTTTATCCTTATACATAATTTCATTCTGCTTATGGATATTCAAGTTATAAGTAACCGGACGAAGCTTTAAAATGAAATCTAAACCGGGGACATTTGCCTTGATGTTATCTTTAATCCTTTCATCACTATAGGTAGTTAGCGCCACTTGACCTTTTATGCTACCAACTGAAGTATTGCCTAATTCAACCGAATTGTTAACACTTGTAGCACTTCCTACATTGTAACCAATCCCTGTGTAATTAACGATAGCAGTATTACTCGGATAAGCACTCATCCCTATTGCTGTATTATAATAACCGTTAATGGTATTAGTAAGTGCACTAGAACCTACTGCAGTATTGTAATAGCCTGTTGAATTAGAATTTAAAGAATAAGTTCCACATGCTGTATTATTATTTCCTGTTGTATTACTAAATAATGACTGATATCCACCAGCAACATTTGCACCTCCTGTTGAATTCACTAATAATGTCTGATAGCCAAGCGCAGTATTATAATTCCCTGTATTTGAAGTTTGAGAGCTACCTTGTAATGCTTGATATCCAAGTGCAACATTACAATTTAAAAACGAATTGGAACTACTGTTAGCATAATACATTGCATTATAACCAATGGCAGTTGCATTGCTTCCTGCAACATTACTATAAAGAGCATAATTTCCCAAGGCAACATTATTAGAACCTGATGAATTTGAATGAAGAGAATTATTTCCAAATGAAGCATTATTATTTCCTGTAATATTGAGATAAAGAGAATAGGCTCCACTTGCAGTATTATAAGCACCCGTAGTATTATCATTTAGGGAATAAAACCCCACAGCTGTATTTTCAATCCCATTCAATGTTGAAGTTGGCTGATTACTAAATAATGCTCCATCCCCGATAGCCACATTATTACTATTCCACTTATATCCACCGGCATCGTAAGATTGAAGTCTTAAAGCATTCCAACCTATTGCTACATTCTGACCTGCAGTTTTATTGTTAGTCATAGCTTCATTTCCGATGGCTATATTCCCATCTCCACTGATATTGTCTGAAAGAGAAGCACCTCCAATTGCAATATTATAGTTCCCTGTAGAATCGTCGGAAAGTGCATAAATCCCAAGTGCAGTATTTCTATAACCATTTGTAATGAGACTAAGCGTTTTGTAACCTATAGCAGTATTTTCAGTTCCGGTTGTATTATTTTGAAGTGCATTGTAACCAAAGGAAGTGTTATATGTTCCGGTTGTATTGTTCGACAAAGAATTATATCCAAAAGAAGTACCTCCATTAATCAGATTTATTTTACCTGAAACAATGTTATTAGCTTTAAAGGTTAATGAAGCATTGTTAGTAGTCCCAATAAAATTAATCCCATCAACGATTCCTGCATTTCCTGTCAACGACCAAGCATTAGCGGCTCCATCAGCACCACTTGCACCTGTTGCTCCAGCAACTCCCTGAATCCCTTGAGCACCTGTAGTTCCAGTAGTACCACTTGCACCAGTAGTCCCGTTAGTCCCTACAATACCTGCAATACTAATATTCCATGATGCAAAGGTTCCTGATCCTGAAACATAATCTACATTTACAACTAATGAAGTTCCTGTATAAGAAGTAATGAGGCCTTCCATGAAATTGCTTGATGAATTTGATATTCTCACTCTACTGTAAGATGAATAAGCAAGTCCTGCTAGTGTTGCAAAAGTTTTACTTCCTGTTCCAATTGTGATACTTGTGGTTGAGGTAGCTAGATATGACCCGATGAAATTCCGCTCCGATTCCACGCCTTCAATCAGCGTGGCCGCCGCGC
>JBAWXL010000430.1:0-2339 GCA_037144095.1 Bacteroidota bacterium | reverse complement strand
CAACAGCCGTGGGTTATGTTTATAATACTGGTGCTTCAACAGCCGGAACAACTAATGTAATGTTCGCTACAGCTAAATATGGCAATGGAAAAGTGGCTGCAATTGGCGATAGTTCACCTTGCGATGATGGAACGGGTGGAAGTGGAAATACTCTTTATAATGGATATACAGGCGATGTTGGTGTAAATCATGAATACTTATTAATGAATGCAACCATTTGGTTGGCAACTCATAAAGCGAGCGTAAAAACAGATATAGTTTCTCCCCCAAAATTTGATTTAATACTTTATCCAAACCCCGTTACGGATGGGAAACTGAACATAAATTACTCGGGTTCTGACTTTATACCATCGAAAGTACAGGTCTTAGATTTAACCGGAAAAATGCTACAAAGTGTCGAATTAAATGATAACGTAAATGGTTTACAAACACTTGACTTGTCAATGCTTCGCTCCGGAGCTTATTTGTGCAGATTTTCCAATGCTAAAGGTGTCCAAACCCAAATGATAACTGTATGTAAATGATAGATTTCTGATAATTATTCAAAGAGAGGCAATACGATATGTTGCCTCTCTTTGTTTTATAAATAAAAAACTTCTATCTTTGCCTATGTTCATAAACTCCAAACGCTATGAGTAAAAAAGTCTCAATTGTTTATATGATATGCAGTCTGATGTTCACTGTCTGCCTGATAGTGGCTAACATTGTAAGTCAGAAAATAGTGCGCGTTTTTGGCTTTGATATAACTGCGGGACTACTTATTTTCCCGTTAACATACATTATCAACGATTTAGTGGCTGAAGTTTGGGGCTACCGAAAGATGAGAATGATAATTTGGATTGGTTTTTTGTTGAATTTTTTTGCTGTTTTTATATTCAGGATTTCTTTTTGGTTACCATCGTCTCCTCACTTTATTTATCAACATGCTTTTGCGCAGATATTACTTAGTAGTTAACGCATTGCAATAGCCAGCTTTATAGCCTTTTTGATTGGGTCATTTATCAATGCTTATATAATGAGTAAAATGAAAGTCCGCCAACATGGTCGTCATTTTGGTATTCGTGCCATAGTTTCTACCATTTTTGGTGAAGGTGCTGATTCGTTGGTCTTTTTTACTATTGCTTTTTCAGGTATTATTAAGCACCACCATTTGATTATTATGATTTTTACGCAAATTATTCTGAAAACAGCTTACGAATTAATTCTTCTGCCAGTTACTATTTTTATTGTAAAATGGATAAAAAATCATGAACATACTGATGTGTTTGATTATGGAATTTCATATAATCCTTTTAAAGTGAAGGATATATAAATACTTTGTTTTGACAACATATTGAAGCTGCATCAAATATATTTTGATACAGCTTTTTTTTTCTGCTAAATTCGATTTGTGAAAAAGAAAATATTTCGTACTTTTGGAGCATGTTAACGGATGAAAAGAGACTAACCATACGTGACTGGGCTGAAGATGACCGTCCACGCGAAAAGATGCTGCACAAAGGCTCTCAGAGTCTCTCGGATGCGGAGTTATTGGCTATTCTAATAGCTTCGGGGAATAAAGATGAATCGGCAGTAGAACTTTCACGGCGTATTCTGCACGAATGTCACGATAATATTAATGAACTGGCGCAACTTACAATTCACGATTTGTGCAAACGATTTAAAGGCATTGGCGAAGCAAAAGCCATAACCATTATGGCGGCATTAGAACTTGGCAAACGCCGTAAAACCAATGAAATATTGGAACGTAAGAAAATTTCGTCAAGTCTTGATTTGTTTGAATTGTTTGAACCACAGCTTGTGGATTTGCCACACGAAGAGTTTTGGATTGGACTGCTGAATGGTGCCAATAAAGTGATTGAAACAAGGCGACTGACGCAGGGTGGAAGCAAACAAACGGTAGTGGATGTGCCCATGTTGCTGAAACTGGCGTTAGAGAAATCGGCTCAGGCTATAGTGGTTGCTCATAATCATCCTTCGGGACAAAACCGACCAAGTCAGGAAGACGAACAGATAACCCGTCGTGTAAAAGAAGGCTGTAAAGCCATTGGCATTGCATTTATCGACCATATCATTATTGCCCGTGGGCAATATTACAGTTTTGCTGATGAGGGGAAAATGTGATGATTAGATGATGTGATAATATATTGATTAGGAGAAGTGTAGATAATATTATGATAAAGATTTGTTTTGGAAAAGAGAAATGAGATTTTAGAATTGAGTTTTGAGTTTGCATTAGATATTATTTCATTTTCGGAATTACTTGATGAGCATCGAAAATTTGTTATTTCAAATCAAATTCTGAAATCGTGCACGTCAATAGGTGCAAATGTAAGAGA
>JBAWXL010000429.1:0-2340 GCA_037144095.1 Bacteroidota bacterium | reverse complement strand
AAGTTTTGGGGTTCGGATCTAAAATTTTGAGTTGTTGGGGTAAAAGAGGGGGCTTTTGAGCGAAACTTCGGGGCTTTGGGGGTTAGCGGTTGATCTTTTGCTTAACCGCAAGGGCGCTAGGGGGCTAGGGGGCGCGAGGATCAGGTTACAAATACCATTTTATTATGTTTATTTGGTATTGTAATCCCATATTATTATGTAATTACTTTTAAGTGTCACCAATCGGATATTTGCGGATAAATACGGATATATTTCGCCATGAGCCGATTAGGGTGATAATTCAGCTCATTCCCTGTTCAGATTGTATTTTATGGTTGCAATTTTTCTTCGCAGCAGCCTTTTCTTTACTGCAGATTCTGTGTATATCTGTGTAATCTGTGGCAAACCAAATTAAACTCAGTTCTAAGCGCCAACATGGCTAAAGCCCGGTAATATTAGTTTTCCATGACCCCCACGCTAAAGCATGGGGTTTCTAAAAATGGCATTTTATTTATACTTGGTAAGCCTATATTTCCTTGCGTTTCTTCGCGCCATTGCGGCTTTGCGGTTAAGTTTTTACCTTGTTTTTTTGTAAATTGTGAAGTGAAAAGTCAGAAAACAAAAGCGCTGGATTTTATTATTGATAGGCTTACAAATTCTATCCAGAACACTATTTCCGGAGACAGCTTTCAAACTGAAGTTTCCACATTTACAAAAGCAGATTCAAAACTGGTAACGAAAAAAGAAGGATGGCAATTTAATTGGAAAACAGCTTTAGTAGATCCTTCAAAAGAGGTATACAAACTAACTATTGTAAATAATCCGGCAATCATTCAGGGTTTAATTTGTTTATCCATTCATCCCGATCATATATTAATGGATCTGGTTGAAAGTGCTCCATTCAATATTGGAAAGAACAAATTATATGAAGGAGTTGCAGGAAACCTTGTAGCTTTTGCTTGTAAGCTTTCTTTTCAATATGGCTTTGATGGATTCGTATCTTTCACTGCGAAAACAAGACTTATTCACCACTATGAAAAAACGTTAGGGGCTTTTCATTTTGGTGGGCACAGAATGATCATTCCATCACAGTCTGCAGAAATATTAGTTAATAAATATTTTAAAAGTTAATTATGGGACACATAAAAGAACCGAAAGGCATAGACTTCATTATTAAAAGTGACCCTTTATCAAAACAAGAACAGGCAGCCATCAGTGAGTATATTAAAAACTATAAACTGAAAAAGGTTAAAAAGAAAACAGCCGTTGCCAAAAAATCAAAAAGAGCATATGCTTTAAAATGATGCTTCGGATATTTGAGTTAATTCAATAGCCGTCTTTATCTAGAATTTACATTCTCTCATCCACTCCATCTATCATTCACTCATTCCCGTAAATAGAAAAACCCACGAAAAATTCGTGGGTTCATCATTTTTGTTTGGGTGGTGTGGGCCGTCCGACTGATGGTCTTGGTAAAACATTCCAAAACACTTAATAGACAGATTTATAACGATATTGATATGTGTTTATACTTGAATAGATGGGTATAAACTGATAGTTTGAGGATATTTCCGCGCCTAAATATATTCATTTGAAAAAAGAAACCAGATTGGATCCTCTTAGTGAAATTTATGACTATTTAAAATGATTGAATAATCATTAGTTCTTCAAATCACTTTTATAAACAACACCACCTTTCATTACAAAAGATACATGTTCTAAGACTGAAATATTTTCTAATGGGGTTTCATTAACGGCAATGATATCGGCATATTTACCTTTCTCAATTGACCCTATTTTTTCTTTCCAGCCAAGTAGTTCTGCTGAATTTATTGTTGCTGTCTGTATTGCTTGCATTGTTGAAAGTCCATTCTTTACCATGAAGTTGAATTGCCTTGCATTTAGGCCATGCGGGAAAACACCTGCATCGGTTCCATACACAATTTTTACACCAGCTTTTACAGCATCATTAAAACTTTTTGAGATAAGTGGCGTTATTATTCTAGCCTTGTTCAAGATTCTCTCAGGATATCCCTTCTTGGCAAATTCTTTAATGACATAATCTCCCACGTATAATGAAGGATCGTAGAAAGTTCCTTTTTCTTTCATTAGTTGTATCGCTTCTTCATCCAAAATACTTCCATGTTCTATGGAGGTAACCCCTGCTTTAATAGCCATTTTAATCGCCTCGGTGCCATGCGCATGGGCACAGGTTTTCTTACCCCATCGCCTAGCTTCATCTACAATTGCATTCATTTCTTCTTGTGAATATTGAGGAGCGCCAACACTTTCCTCTTCACTTAGTACACCTGCACTTGCAATAAACTTAATTACATCTGCACCATATTTGATGTTGTAGCG
>JBAWXL010000428.1:0-2347 GCA_037144095.1 Bacteroidota bacterium | reverse complement strand
GCCGGAGACAAATCAGCCTTCTGCCTCGAACCTCAATTGTACACCAATGCGGTTAATCTTCCACAGTTTCCTTCGGTGATTTTATCCCCCAATCAACAGTATCATCATCAAATCAGTTATAAATTCTCAACCCTTTAACATTTCATCATTATGCAATTCAACACCATTGACTACATAGTATTATTTGGCTACATTGCCCTCGTAATCTCCATCGGTTTATTCGTTTCGAGGCGAAACAAAAATGTAGAACGAAAAGCTTCCGACTATTTTCTTGCCAATAAAGGTTTAACCTGGTGGGTAATCGGTGCCTCATTGATTGCTTCTAACATTTCTGCCGAACAATTCATTGGGATGTCGGGTTCGGGGTTTAAAATCGGCTTGGGCATCGCTTCTTATGAGTGGATGGCAGCCCTGACGCTGGTCATTGTGGCGGTATTCTTTATGCCGGTTTTCCTTCGACAGGGCATTTATACCATGCCGCAGTTCCTCGAACAACGTTACGATAAAAGAGTTAAAACGGTGATGGCAATTTTCTGGGTCATGACCTTCATCTTTGTAAATCTTACTTCAGTTTTATACTTAGGCGCACTTGCCATAAAGAATGTCACAGGAGGTGAAGTCCTCACCATCATGAATTTCAGGGTGGATCCGTTGGTGTTGGGTATTATTCTTTTGGGAACTTTCACGGCGGTGTATTCTGTTTACGGAGGATTTAAAGCAGTTGCTTATACCGATGTTATTCAGGTTACTTTTTTGGTTGGAGGTGGATTATTGACCACTTATCTTGCCCTAAAAGCATTAGGCGGTACTGCTTTCGATGGATTTATTAAGATTACTCAGGAAGCTCCCGAAAAGTTTCACATGATATTGGATAAGAGCAATCCAAATTATATTGACCTGCCCGGATTGGGGGTGCTTATTGGTGGAATGTGGGTTGCCAATCTCTATTATTGGGGATGCAATCAGTATATTATTCAACGGGCATTGGCTGCCAAAAGCATTAGGGAAGCGCAGAAAGGACTTGTGTTTGCAGGTTTCATCAAGATATTGTTGCCTTTGATTGTGGTTGTTCCCGGAATCGTTGCTTTTGTGTTGAAAGCCCCCATCATGAAACCGGATGAAGCCTATCCCTGGTTGCTCCAAAACTTTATTCCTTCGGGATTGAAAGGACTTTGTTTTGCTGCCTTGGTGGCTGCCATTGCAGGTTCGTTAGCTGCTATGATGAACAGTATTTCCACCATTTTTACTATGGATATTTATAAACCAATTATCAATAAAAATGCTTCAGAGCGACATCAGGTACGTATTGGAAGAACCGCGAGTGTGGTAGCCATCATTATCGCCATGATTATTGCGCCTTTGTTGCGAAATCTCGATCAGGCATTTCAATATATACAGGAGTTTACAGGCTTTGTGAGTCCCGGGGCATTGGCAATATTCCTGATGGGGATGTTCTGGAAACGAGCCACAGCCAATGGTGCTTTGAGTGCCGCTTTAGGAACATTTGTATTGTCATTCTTATTTAAAATCTTAGAACCGACACTTCCATTTATGGATAGAATGGGGATTGTCTTCATATTATGCTCATTGATAATTGTAGTTGTTTCTTACTTCGAAGGATTCAAGGTAAGTGAAAAGGCAATTAAAGTGGATAAAGCTTTGTTTTCGACCAGTAAGGGGTTTAAAATATTAGCGTTGATTATCATCATCATTTTGACATTCTTATACATTGTGTTCTGGTAGGCAGTGGGAAGTCCCAAGACCCAAGTCTCAAATTCCAAATTCAAAGGGGGGTCTGTGACTTGATTATGTGAAATTATTCAATATTAAAACATGAAAATTTATGGTAACAAATCAACTAATCAAAGTTTTTCAAGAAAGTTTCAAAGGAGAATATTCATTATTTTCAGCTCCGGGACGCATCAATATCATTGGTGAACATACTGATTATAACAATGGATTTGTGTTGCCGGGAGCTATCGATAAAACCATTGATTTGGTTATCCGCATTCATCCTGAAAGCAATATTATCAATGCAATCGCTTTCGATTTGAAGGAGGAAGAAAGCTTCACGACAGATGCTATAGAAACCAACTTTCATTGGGCAAAGTATTTACTTGGAGTTGTGGGTGAGCTTGGCAAATTAGCTTGTCCTATCCCGGGTTTCGATTGTGTTTTTGGGGGGAATGTGCCTGTTGGTAGCGGAATGTCGTCCTCGGCTGCTCTTGAATCGGTGCTTGGTTTGGCTTTAAATGATTTGTTGGGGCTTAATCTTACCCGATTTCAATTAGCTAAAGTCGGGCAAATGGCGGAACATCATTATGTGGGGGTTAGATGTGGAATAATG
>JBAWXL010000427.1:0-2347 GCA_037144095.1 Bacteroidota bacterium | reverse complement strand
GTGGTTAAAATGCTTCAGGAAGTTGCCATTCGTTTGGGAAAAACTGCAGTGGTATGCAAGGATTCACCAGGGTTTATTGTGAATAGGGTGGCCAGGCATTATTATTTAGAGTCATTATACTTGTTGGAGCAGGGCAAAGTGGACGTGGCAACCATTGATCAGGTATTAGAATCCACTGGTTTTAGGATGGGGGCTTTTAGGTTAATGGATCTGATAGGTATCGATATAAATTATAATGTGAGTAAAATAATTTGGGAAACATTAGGAAAACCTTCACGTCTAACAGCGTCATCTATTCAGGAGCAAAAGATCATACTACAAGAATTAGGTAAGAAAACCCAGGTGGGCTTTTATAAATACTACAAAGAATAAGATATTCTACTACGCTACAATCCTCATTTTAATTTTCTTTTAATAAATTAAGTTTCCTATTTTTGTTTTGAAAACGGAACAATTTCGGCTGCAAACCCCCAATTTGCTAAACAATTTAGTAATAAATTATTTATTTACTTAAATTGTGATATATGTGCCCGAAAAATACAACATAGTTGGTATTCCCACGTTCTCTATTACAATAGAACTTTATATGTTAAATAATTGTGTGTAATTATTTTATGCCCCAGCATAACAATTACGTTAAAAAAACATATGGTTTTTTGTAATTATTTGGTTTTCAAGGTTACTATTTTATACCGATTCTAACAGGTTAAACATGAGATTAGGAAAATACATTTTCATCAGTTGCGTACTAATCGTAGCAATTCTTGGAAACCCCTTTATTTCGAATGCGCAGCTTTCGAGAAATGGCATCAACTTTCAGGCTTTAGCAAGAGACCATTTTGCTAATCCGATAAAGAGTACCCCAATTTTTGTTCAAACGAGCATTATTCTTAATACTCCTACTGGCAATAAAATGTTGGTGGAGGAATTTTCTGTAACAACAGATGCGACAGGCGTTTTTGCAGTATTGATTGGTCAGGGTAAAAGAATCAGTGGAACAGCAAATGATTTACAGACAATAGACTGGGCAAATGGACCTTATTTTTTAAATATACAAATCGCATTAAATAATAGTACAAGTGGTGTTACCAATAATAATCGGGTTTGGATTGATTTAGGAACTACTCAATTTGGTACAGTTCCTTATGCCTTATATGCAAATAGTGTTCCTGGTTTAGATAATAAGTTGAACATTTCTGATACAGCAAAAATGTTATCAGGTTATATGAGAATTGGCAGCAATTTTGATCCAAACTTATATAAAGCACAATTGGCAGCTAAAGTAAATGTGGCTGATAGTATTACAGGTTATGTAACTCCTTATCAATTAGCTTCAAAAACGGCCACTATTGCAACTTTCACTATTAACAGTACACTATCTTCTTTACTAGGATCTAAACTAAATATTTCAGATACTGCCGCGATGTTGAAGCCTTATGCTTCTCATCAGGATTTGATAGATGCATTAGCAAAAATATCTTTAACTCCTGGTCCGCAGGGTGCGCAAGGAGTTCAGGGAATTCAAGGGGTACAAGGGTTAGCAGGTGCTCAAGGAGTACCAGGTTTGCCGGGAGCACTTGGAGCCCAAGGCGCACAGGGTATTCAGGGATTGCCAGGTGCTGATGGAAAAAATGGCGTGGTAAATCCTTTGACTTTTCCCACAGAGTTAGGTGGAATTGTTTTTGATGGTTCAGTTTCAAAAACGGTAAGTATTCAACCTGGTTCTATTGCTGCTTCTAAATTAGTAGGTACTGATATTACAGTTGTTGGAACAATCACCAGTGGTATTTGGAATGGTAGTGTCATAGACATTGCACATGGTGGAACAAATGCGGCAAATATTACAGATGCCAGAATTAATTTAGGATTAGGAAATGTAAATAATACCAGTGATCTTAATAAGCCAATCAGTACTGCTACACAAGCTGCTTTAGATTTAAAAGCAGATAAATCAGACTTAGCATTAACAAATGTAGCAGTGGGAAATTTAAGTGCTACTTTATCAGGGAAAGAGGATGTTGCTAATAAATCACAAAATGTAATTACTGATGCAGCTTCTACTACTAAATATCCAAGTGTAAATGCAATCAAGAATTATGTGGATGCACAAGTGATTTCTGGTGGAACACCAGATGCAACTACTACTAGTTTAGGAAGAATTCAATTATCAGGAGATTTAGCCGGAACGGCATTGTCTCCAACAGTTCCAGGACTTGCAGTTTTAACCAGTAATTTGTCGACTACAAATAATAGTATTACAAATCTCAGTGTAACGCTTTCTGGAGCAATCGGCAATATTAGTAACCTAAGTAATATAGTAGGTGTTACTAATAATACTGTCAATAAT
>JBAWXL010000426.1:0-2399 GCA_037144095.1 Bacteroidota bacterium | reverse complement strand
TACTTGGGACAGGTGGGGCATCAAAAGCTGTTAGATATGCCTTACACCAATTGGGAATTTCTTATCTTTTTGTTTCTAGAACTGCAAATAGTAATCAACATTATTATTATGAACAACTTAGTAAAAACCTTATACAACAATATAAATTAATTATCAATACTACCCCTTTGGGTATGCTTCCAAATGTAGGTGCATTTCCAGATATTCCTTATCAAGCATTAACAAAAGATCATTTATTATATGATTTAGTGTATAATCCTGAAACAAGTCTCTTTTTACAAAAAGGTCTGGAGATGGGTGCTAAAGTAAAAAACGGAATTGAAATGTTACATATTCAAGCTGATAAAGCTTTTGAAATATGGAGAAGGGAAGGTGTTTAATTTTATTTAGATTTATTTAAATGATTATCCAATCGGTTCATTCCTTCAATAGCTAAATCGTATTCAGAGTTGATATGTAAAGCTTTAGCATAATCAAGCCTGGCATTTTTTAAATCTTTCAAACGCTCATAGCTCAAACCGCGATTGTAGATTGCCTCAACATAATTTGAGTCGCAAGCAATGGCATCGGAGAAATATTTAACAGCCTTTTCATAATTATAAGTGTGCTCTAAATAGATAAATCCTATATTAAAATGAGCTAATCTGTTTTTGGGTTCGAATTGCAAAATAGTGGTGTATTCTACAATCGCTTTATCATAATCATTGTTTTCCTGATAATACATTCCCAAATCATATAATGCTTCAACTGAATTGGGTCGAACTTTTAAAGCATTTTGGTAATAATCAACTGCTTGTTTTTTATGTTGATAAGCATGAATTAAGCCTAATTCAAGATATGCATCATAATAATTTGGATCTTGAGAAGTGGCTTCCATGAAATTCTTAATAGCCCGTGTGGTATCTCCATTTTCTTTATGAGCAAATCCCCTAATAAAGTAAGCTTTTGGATTAATTCTGTCAATCTCAAGTGCCTTGTCGATATTCTTTAAAGTTTCATCATAATCTTTATAATATAGACACAATTCTGCCAGTTTCACATAAGCATTCTTATCGGTAGGGTCTCTTAATATAGCTTTATTAAGAGCATCTTTGCAATTCATGAACTTTCCTCCTTGGAAATAAACATCAGATAGAGTGATATATAATTCAGATCTTAATGAATCGAGCTTAATTGCTTTGCTGATGTCGTTAAGCGCTAAATCTGTTTCATTATGCTTAACATAATAGGTAGCTCTTTGATTTAATAATTCAATATCATTCGGATTGCTTTCAAGTTTTTGATTCAAAGCAAGCAAATCGGCAGGTAAATTCTTATCATTGGGAGCTGACTTTTTATTTCCACAAGATGCAAGGAAAACGATGATTAGTGTTGCAACTACTATGATTTTTAGTTTCATGATTTAATATTTTAAGAGTGCAAATTGATGATGAAATAAATTTAAAGATTCAACTGTTAATAGTCGATTCCAGACTATTTTTTCAGTTGGTCGATAATTTTATATTCGATTTCATCAGCCAATTCTTGATTGTCAGTTAATATCTGTTTTACAGAATCTCTTCCTTGACCAAGTTTCACATCTCCATAACTAAACCAGGATCCACTTTTTTTGATAATGTTATTGTCTACTCCTAAATCGATGATTTCACCAATCTTTGAAAAACCTTCTCCATAAATTAAATCTACTTCTGCTGTACGAAATGGAGGTGCAACTTTGTTTTTTACTACTTTAACTTTTACACGATTACCAATAACGGTTTCTCCTTCTTTAATCTGTGCAAGTTTTCTAATGTCAATTCGAACAGAAGCATAAAATTTAAGGGCATTCCCACCGGTCGTGGTTTCAGGATTGCCAAACATCACTCCAATTTTTTCGCGAAGTTGATTAATGAAAATGCAACAACAACGGGTTTTACTGATAGATGAAGTCAGTTTACGTAAAGCTTGCGACATTAAGCGCGCTTGCAATCCCATCTTCGAGTCGCCCATTTCACCATCAATTTCACTTTTAGGTGTAAGAGCAGCTACTGAGTCAATCACTATTATGTCGATGGCTCCGGAACGAATTAGATTTTCGGTGATTTCAAGTGCTTGTTCTCCGTTATCAGGTTGAGAAACCAACAAGTTGTCAATGTCTACACCTAATTTCTTTGCATAGGAGCTGTCGAAAGCATGCTCTGCGTCAATAAAAGCTGCGATGCCTCCTTTTTTTTGTGATTCGGCAATTACGTGGATTGCCAGGGTGGTTTTTCCTGACGATTCTGGACCATAAATTTCGGTCACTCTGCCTTTGGGTAAGCCTCCGATTCCGAGCGCAATATCGAGACTGATAGAGCCTGTGGATATTGAATCTACATTGTCGACATGGTTGTCGCCCAGTTTCATAATTGTGCCTTTGC
>JBAWXL010000425.1:0-2408 GCA_037144095.1 Bacteroidota bacterium | reverse complement strand
AGAGAAGTAGAACAAAATATCTATTATGAAGGTATACATGTTGGTACACGTCGTGCAGACTTTGTTGTTGAAAATAAAGTGATTGTCGAATTAAAAGCATTGATTAATTTAGAAGATGTTCACCTCGCTCAAGCTAAAAACTATGTGGTGGCTTATAACTTTGAAAAAGGACTTCTAATTAATTTCGGTTCGATTAGTTTACAATACAAACTTATATTCAACCAATATAAACAATCAGAATCAGAACCAACGGTCATCGACCAGCGGGAGATAATTTACAGAATTAAAGAATAAATAGAATTAAGAAATAATTGAAATTAGCTCCGAATAGAAAGTCGCTTACCTATGATTCTGTAAATTCTGAAATTCTGAACGCTCGGCTTTGCCGCTTGGCTTGCCAAGAATTCTGATTCTGACAATATTATGAAGGCATCAAAAATCACACACCACAACGAAACACGCATTCGTGTTGATTTTCCGTATAATCAGGAAATGGTTTCTCTGCTACGACAAATAGCGGATGCCCGTTGGAGTAAAACACTCGGGGCATGGCATATACCATATAGTAGTGAGGCGTTTCAAAAATTAAAATCGCTTTTCCCCGATGTGGAAATAATGACTGAACCAATAATCGGAGCGCGACTTGAAGTCGCACCCCGATTAGAGAAAAAAAATGCTCCCCTAATAATCAAAAAACCGAACCAAACCGAACCAGCCGGAACTCAACTTGACGTTAGTAATCAACAACATACTGAAGAAACGAAAAGCGAAAAAACGAATGTTACAGCCCAAAAACGAAAAATTGTTTTAGCTGACACGAAAAACCTTGATTCAACTATCGGAACGCAACTTAAAGTCGCACCCCGATTAGAAAGTATAAGCATTGAAATAACTTCTAAACATATTTTCATTAAAATACCGAAGAACGAAGCTGATATTCAGTTTGTTCGCTCCTTTAAATTTGTGAAATGGGATAGCGTTAATTACTGTTGGGTAGTGCCCAATTATTCAACTGTTGCCCACAAAATAAAAGCATACTTTCAAGCACGTAATCCGCAAATAACGGAACTTGTTCCTGTTGTAGAAAAAACCTCGAACACAGAACAAACATTTAGCAAAAACGAATTATTAGTTGTCAATCAGTCCAACCGGGTATTGAAAGTGTATTTCAGTTACAATAAAGAAGTATTGACTGAAATAAAGAAAATCCCCTTATCCAATTGGAACGCTGACGAGCATTGCTGGACAATACCGTATGCCGAAAAATTCATTTCGGAAATTAAGCAAATTGCACAGCAATACCAACTGGAGTTTAAATGCCATGAGGAAATAAAAGGGAAGGTAAAACCACGCACTTCGCGCCACGACATTGTCAATTACCGCGAATGTCCGCCGGAATATATTGCCAAACTAAAGGAGTTGCGTTATAGTCAGAACACACTCGAGACCTACAAACACATGTTCGAAGAGTTTATAAATCACTTTTCGGAAACAGAACCAAAGGATATAACCGACGAAATGATTGTAGATTTCTTGCGCTATTTGGTGAACGAGCGTAACATATCAGGTTCGTATCAGAACCAGTCGATTAATGCAATTCACCCCGTTGGATTATTTATAAATTAGCCTATGTATTATTATGTTTATGTGCTCTTAAGTGAGAAAGATGGTAATTTCTATACAGGTTATACGAATGACATTAAGCGAAGATTACAAGAGCACACTGAAGGAAAAGTTTATTCGACAAAGTTAAGACTACCAGTAAAATTAGTCTACTACGAAGGATGTTTAAATCAGCAAGATGCAACAAGAAGAGAAAAGTACCTTAAATCTGGTAACGGTAAAATCTATCTACGCAATCGACTTTCTAATTTCTTTAATCCTACGGGGTAAAGTTTTATTTCGAACGTGTATTGGGCGGACAACGCAAAGTTTATACCATCGACCGACCCCGAAAAGAAAAGATATTGCCCGAAGTGCTGAGCGAGGAAGAAGTAGTAAAAATACTGAACGCCACCGAGAACTTGAAACACAAAGCTATTTTTATGACTATTTACTCAGCCGGACTGAGAATAGGCGAAGCCATAAACCTAAAAATTAAAGATATTGATTCGCAACGTATGCAAATTAAGGTAGTGCAAGGCAAAGGAAAAAAAGACCGCTACACTTTATTGGGAAATAAAACACTGGAGATATTACGTAAATATGTAGCAGAATATAAACCGAAAGATTGGTTATTTGAAGGAGCAAAAGGAGAACAATACTCCACCAGTAGCATTCAAGCCAATTTAAAAATTGCAGTAGATAAAGTAGGAATAAAGAAGCGCATAACTGTACATACGTTGCGTCATAGTTTTGCAACTCATTTGCTCGAAGCAGGAACAGATATACGTTATATTCAAAGTTTG
>JBAWXL010000424.1:0-2413 GCA_037144095.1 Bacteroidota bacterium | reverse complement strand
TATGCAATTTTTTATATTTCTTTTCATTTCCTTGTTCCTTTACATACTTTGAAATAGTATTTTCATCTCCAAATTTACTCACTGTATTTACAAAGTAACTATCTGTCCAGAATTCTCCTCCCCATAGTAATTGCTTTACTTCCGGATGTTGGCGAAATATCTCCCGTGCTGTAATACTCTTTATTATTGTCACTATTTTTGTCGGACTGTAAGTTGGAACAGACTGCACTAAAAAATGTACATGATTTTCATCTACTCCTATTTCAAGAAAATGTATTTGATATCTTTTAGATATCTCAAAACATATTTCTTATAGGGTTTTATCAACTACTTCACTAAATACAACTTTTCTGTATTTAGCAGGACATACATAATGAAATAACAATACTGATACATTATGTGACTTATGAATATATTTACTTTGTGCAATGCACAAAGATAATACTTTTCGCCGTAAACGGCGGGGAATTTACCCAAAAGAGATTAATGTAACCTTATTTTAAGTGAAGAATTAATCTTGATTTTAAAGAGAATACAAATGTGATATTAATTTTTTTAAATGGTGAATTTTATTCTATTAAAAAATATGCAATTCAAACTTCAAACTTTATAATTTCTATAAAATTATAGAAAAAAAGTAATGCGTAATTTATAATTTTCTTTCTCTATAATCTGAAATTTCTGTACAAAATATACATTCAATAAAAAATACGCAAGTATACAGAGGCAGAAATTTGCCGTTCTGCCAGTAAGGGATAGGGTAGAGGTCTACTTTCTATTGTAAGAATTTTTGATAAAATAAATTTAGTACATGACAAAAAGTGTAGAATACTAAATATGAACAATATATGTTAATAACTTTGTTAATAACTTAATTGAAATAATTGATTTTGTATTCTGATATTCTGTATCTTAGATGTAAAATTACCACATCAAACACTAAGATACATGAACATCAGAATTGAGAACAAAAATAGTATTTTATTAGATACTTTATCAAAAATATTTGGAGATAAGATGAATTTAGCTCGTATAAAATTCTTTGGGTTATTTATATGTGCTTTATGTAAGGTTCAAACCGTATGTTTTGATAAACTTGCTGTATGTTTTGATACTGACGTTAAATTTGAATCTTCGTTACGTAGAATACAGCGTTTTATGTCTACTTATGTATTAGATACTGATATTATCGCACATTTGGTATTTGCTTTATTACCACACAGGCCTCCTTATCGTCTAGCAATGGATAGAACCAATTGGAAGTTTGGTTCAGCTAATATCAATATTTTAGTTATTGCCATTGTCTATGATGGTGTTGCATTCCCTATTATATATAAGTTGATGCCCAAATTTGGCAATTCATCTACTCAAGAACGTATTGAACTTATGAATCGGTACATCGATTTATTTGGCATTAATACCATTGATTGTTTATTGGCAGATAGAGAATTTGTTGGAGATAAATGGATAGGATACCTTAATGATAATCAAATAAGATACCACATTAGAATACGCGAAAACTTTTGGGTTGTAATCCCAAGAAATGGACATTGTATTAAAGCTTCTTGGTTATTCAATAGTTTAAATGTCAATCAGTATGAGTTCATAAGAAACATAGTTAATATCAATGGTCAGCTTTGCTATCTCTCTGCATCAAAGGTTAAAAACAAACAAGGTCAACCTGAACTTCAGATCATCGTTTCATTCAACAAGCCAGATGAGGCACAATCAATATATAAAGAACGTTGGCAAATCGAAACAGCATTCAGAGCTCTAAAAACCAGTGGATTTAATATTGAAGATACTCATTTAACAGATATTGAACGTATCAATAAACTCTTTGCTCTAATATTAGTAGCTTTCATTTGGGCTTACAAAATCGGTATCTATTTGAATAGTATTTGTCCTATTGAAATCAAAAAACATGGAAGAAGAGCTAAAAGTATATTTAAATATGGGCTTACATCACTTACAAACATACTGTTTTCAAATAATATAGAGAAATTTAAAGAGTATTGTATTTTTTTGTCATGTACTTAGTTAATTATATCAAAAAAAGAGACCGTTTTAAAGGGCATTCTCTTTCTTTATTTAGTTGATTTATTCACTATTTTAATGATTTTTTGGTGTAATAGACAAAATAGTTGGTCTTTTTGAAGACAATTTACTCTAATGGACAAAATAGTTGGTCTTTATTTTTCACATTTTGTTATACCTATTTTTCTTTGTAGTACTTTTGTATGTTCAACTGAAAGGGAAACGAGCTCTGCTGGGGAGCAACTCGTCAGGTATAAGTTGAAGCGGAAGTATATTCAAAAGAGAGTATTCGATATAATACTCTCTTTTTATTTAATATACATTCGCTTTTATACCTTTAAAAACCCATCAATAAACTTCTTTTTTCTTTCTTCAG
>JBAWXL010000423.1:0-2431 GCA_037144095.1 Bacteroidota bacterium | reverse complement strand
TATTGAATCTCCTCCACCTCCCCCTATTAATGATGAATGTTCGGGGGCTATTGCTCTTACTGTTGATACAACTTGTAATTATATTACATTTACAAATATAGGAGCTACAGCATCAGTAGGTGTACCAGCCCCAACTTGTTATGGTTATAGTGGAGGTGATGTTTGGTTTAGTGTTATTGTTCCAGCAACTGGGCATTTGATTTTTGATTCTAAAGACTTAGGGATTGCTGATGGTGAAATGGCAATTTATTCTGGTAGTTGTGGATCCTTGACCCAAATTGCTTGTGCAGATAATGGAAGTTTAAATGCATATATGCCTTTAATTAATCAATATGGATTAACTTCTGGTTCAACAATATATATTCGATTTTGGAGAAATAATAATTCAACAGGAGGTGCATTTGGATTATGTGTTTATGATCCACCAATTCCTATTAATGACGAATGCTCGAATGCTATTCAAATTATCGCAGGAACTACATGTTCTTATACTACTTATACAAATGCAGGTGCAACAGCTTCTGTTGGAATACCAGCTCCCGGATGTGCAAATTATATAGGTGGTGATGTATGGTTTAGTACTATTGTGCCTGCATCAGGAAATTTAATTTTTGATACACAAAGTGGAGGGGTCATCGATGGAGGTATGGCAATTTATTATGGAAGTTGTTATTCTTTATCACTAATTACATGTGATGATAACAGTAGTAATAATGGATTAATGCCTTTAATTTTTCAAACAGGACTTACACCAGGTGCAACAATTTTTATTCGCTTTTGGCGAAATGCATCAAGTTTGGGTGGTACATTTGGTTTATGTGTCTTTCATGACCCCCCTCCACCAATAAATGATGATTGTTCGGGAGCAGTTCTTATTTCTGTTGATACAATATGTTCTTATACAACTTATTCAAATTTAGGGGCAACCGCATCAGTGGGAATTCCTTTACCTACATGTGGAAATTATTTGGGAGGAGATGTGTGGTTTAAGGTAATAGTACCAGCATCAGGACATTTAGTTTTTAGATCTCAAGATCAAGGTATAGGAAATTGCAGTATGGCACTTTATTCCGGAAATTGTGATTCATTAACTTTGATAGATTGTAATGAAAATTTTAGTTCTGTATTTACTATGCCTTACCTTAATAAATATGGATTAACGCCAGGCTCAACTATTTATATTCGTTTTTGGAGAAATATGAATAGTTTAATTGGATTATTTGGTATATGTGTACAAGAACCAATTACTCAACCAGTTCAATACCCCTGCACAAATTTGGGATTTGAAAATGGATTAACAGGATGGTATGGTACTTTAGGAAATCCAAGTAGTGGATTAGCAAATGCACCTTCTACAGTTTATTTACCAATTATATTTAATACAACTACCGGTGCAAATTTTTCTTTAATGACATATGGATTAGACCCATCAGGTAATTTCCCAAGAGTTTTTGAAGGTACAACTTCGCTAAAACTTGGAGATGTCACTTATACTGATACATATAATGCTGCCTCAATTGAACAAACTTTTTTAGTTACACCTTTTAACTCGAATTTTAATTTTCATTATGCAGTTGTACTTGATGTAAGTTATCATGCATATAATGAACAACCATGCTTTCAATTTGAATTATTAGATTCAAATAGAAACCTTGTTCCATGGGCTTCTTTTGTAATTGGGAAGCAAACATCTGGGGTTAATTCAAATGGCTTTCTCCCTTGGACTTTACATAATATAAATTTGGCAACATATATTGGACATAAAGTCACTGTAAACTTTATTGTAACTGATTGTATTAATCTTGCCCATGATTGTTATGCATATATCGATTGTAGTTGTCTCCCATTAGAAATTAATGCTGCAGATACTATTTGTCAAAATCAATCTATAACAATATCTGCACCACTAGGTGCACAGAATTACATATGGACACCTGGCGGAGATACGACATCATCAATTACCATCAATCCATCAACCACCTCCACATATACATGTGAAATTACTACTCTAAATAATACATCGAACCATATAATTTTAGTTAAAACGATAACCGTAATTTCCTCTACAAACCCAATTGCAGGAAGTAGTAGTCCAATTTGTACAGGACAAACTCTTCAATTAAATTCGAGTGCAGCAGGAGCAAATACCTATCATTGGACAGGTCCTAATAATTTTGTAAGTTCAGATCAAAATCCAATTATTACAAATGTTTCTAATTTGGAAAGTGGGTTTTACACTGTTACAAGTTCTATTGGAAGTGGTTGTATTGGCACTGATAGTGTAAAAATAATTGTTTTACCAACGATTGCAAATAGCATTAACCCGGTGATTTGTCAGGGAAATTCTTTTACAGTTGGGCAACATAATTATATTAATTCGGGAACCTATTATGATACTCTTACGACAAGTATGGGATGTGATAGTATTATT
>JBAWXL010000422.1:0-2441 GCA_037144095.1 Bacteroidota bacterium | reverse complement strand
CAAACAGAAACACGTTTTCCCTTCACAAATTTGAGATTAATATACAAAACAGTCGAGGTTTAGCTTGCGATAGTCTTGGAAGTCTGATATTACTTAATTTCGACACTAAACATCACACCAATCCTCAACGTATTTTAGGAAAAATAATGCTATTTGCATTTTTAGTTTTTTTCTTCAATATTTTCATATTCATCCCTGTTAAAATTTGCGTACCCTTTTTTGAACCCTTACTTCAATTTGCTGTACTTTTAATGTATCCTATGTTTTATATTTACATACGGTTGCTTACAGTTGACGAAAAATTTTCTTTCAATGCACATGCACGTTTTCTGATTGTCCCTACATTAATATTCCTGCTTTATGTTGCAGGGATACTCGTCACTCCATTTGAGGAATATAAAAAGTGGGTCTTTGACAGAAGCAACTATCAATCCTTATCCCCGGGGATTCAGTATTTGAAATTCATTCTTTTACTTATCCGTATCGCCATAATTGTTCAAATAATTGCTGTAGCAACCGGAAATTTTATACTGATTAAAAAATACGGCAATAAAGCAGGGCAATATTATTCTCATTTAGAAGATGATAATGCGTCTACAGTACAATTATCGAATTGGTTTTTTTTAAGCGTTGGCATAGTTGCTATTTTCTGGGCTTCAATGGGCAGATCTTATTTTATGCACGATATGACTGCCTTTCTTCCAACTTTAATTTCTATTTGTGTCACTGTTGTTTACGCTACAATGTTTTTTGCTATTGGCTGGATTGGTCAGAAGCAAAAAGCGCTAAATCCAACATTTGAAATTGAAACGGAAGAATTCACACATGACACCATGAGCATAAATGTTGCTCAAAGAAAAATATTAAAAAAAATCCTGGCGCTTTTCAATGAAGAAAAGATTTATCTGGACATGAATTTAACGATTCTGGATGTAGCCCAATACGTTGGGACGAATAGAACCTATATTTCATCCATCATCAATCAGCAATACGATCAGAATTTCTGCACTTTTGTCAATAGTTTCAGGGTTGATGAACTGGAGAAAGTAATTAAAGAAAATCCTTCCTTTTCGCTGGAAGTGTTATCTGAAAGCTGTGGTTTTGGCACAGTACATTCCCTGAAGCGCGCTTTTCTGGCTAAAAAACAACAACCTTTTCCTGAATGGAGAAAAATAAATCAGCTGGTATAGCCTGCGGTTCGGTTTTCGCTTTGGCAGTAATGGATGCATAACCAATCAATGGAAGGATAGCTGGCAACTACTGCATATACTATGCCAAAACTCGATTCTTTTCTTTTGTAGCAGCAAAGAGGCGGTTTGAGGTGGTTTCCTGGTAAGATTCGGGCAAAAAAGGAAGTGGACAAAACCTCCGTGGCCCTCTCCCGAAGTATCTGAACAAGTTGTGAAACCTTTGTGTAACCAATAAAATAATAATTGTATTTTTGTAAAAAAAGAACACGATGACTATTATTGAAATGAAAAATCAGGTAATTGGTAAAATAAATCAATTAACTGATAATGAATTATTAATGGATGTTTATAAACTTCTTGATGACAGCATTGTGGATTCAGAGATTTACCTGCTATCGGACAATCATAAGGCTGCAATTGATGCGGCCATTAATCAAATTAACTGCGGTGAATTCCTGACAAATGAGCAAGCCAATAAAGAAGTCAACGAATGGTTAAACAAATAATTTGGTCAAGGCTTGCCCAGAAAAACAGATTTCAAATACTTGATTATTGGATTAAGAGAAACAAATCAATCGTTTACAGCAAAAAACTAAATCAAATATTTGAAGATACGTCAACCGTCCTTACTAAGCACCCCAGGATAGGTAAGGAAACTGATGTGCCAAATGTCAGGATAAGAATTATAAAGGATTATTATTTCACCTATCGCGAAACAGAACATTCAATTGAGATACTGACAATTTGGGATAGCAGGCAAGACCCGACTAAATTTGATAGAATTACAAAAAGCATATAAACATTTTTAGCTGGTTTAATACCATCTGTATTATAAAACAGGATTTGTAAAACCTTAATTTTTCTCGCTGGCGCGAATTTGCCCTCCGTACTCCTTATGTACTACCCCTTCGTTGCAAACGAGGGGGAGCAGGGCTAAAAATGATAAAGTTAAAAGGATTAAGGATTTCGCTGCGGTGAGGGTTTCTTCGGAATTTGCATCCAGCGTCATGCTGAATTTATTTCAGCATCCCCTTGTGGTACAGGAGATTGCGGGTCAGGCCCGCAATGACTTTCAGCCTTTTCGAATAGACCTGTCAGGTCTGCTGCGTTACTTGCCGCTTCCGGCAGGGGCGGGTGTGTTTGTAGGCGCAGCCTGCGGTTCGGCTTTCTCTGTTTTCGTAGCAAATGATCCGAGATTAAAATTCAGCGTAAAGCGGATCGTGTTGGCCAGCGGATTGTTCTGGTTCACCG
>JBAWXL010000421.1:0-2458 GCA_037144095.1 Bacteroidota bacterium | reverse complement strand
AACTCTTTTTTTATCATGAATTTCGCTTTAATTCCTAATTTAAAGAAGCCCAATCTGCCTAGAACAAAATCCCAGTTGCTGGTGTGTGGAGCCACAATGATGACACATTTTTTAATTTCAGGGGGTAAGCCTCCTGAAACCCTAAAGCCTGCCAAGCGAATAATTAAATTAGCAATAAATGATATCATGTAAATGAAAGCCCCGAATTTAATTCGGGGCTTAATTTTAATTAGTACCCAAAAATTTCTTCTAACGTTAGATAGGCTATTTTACCATACTTTGAGAGCAGGTTAAAATCAATATCTTTTTTATCACCGAGCACCATAAAGCTATGAGGTTTGTTCTTAAGTGTATTTTCCTCAAAAGCTTTCACATCAGAAAAAGTGTAAGTCGGAACTTTGCTAAAAACATCCTTACGAACATCATAATCCAATCCAAGTTTTTTGGCACTTTCATAGCTCCATAAAACTGCTGATTTTGTCACCCTGCTTGTACGCAAATTTTGCATAATTGCTTCTTTAGCAAGGTTGAATGCTTTTTCAGATTCAGGCATATTGTTCAACAAATCATTTAAACCCTTTAATGCATCACCCATTTTATCTGTTTGGGTGGCAATATAAGAAGTTCCCCAATAAGCTTTATCAGATCTTGAGGGAATTCGATAGGTAGAACTTGCTGAATAAGCCAATGCACGTGCTTCTCTTAACTCTTGAAACACTATTGAATTCATGCTTCCACCAAAGTATTCGTTGAAAAGCTTAATAATAGGCTCCTTAGTTTTATCATAAGCTCCATCACCTTTTTGCAACATCATCAACTGAATTTGTTTCATTGTGAAATCAGCATGGTAAACTTTGTTTTCAGTGGTGGGTAATTCAACAAATTTTGTTTCGGGTAGAATTGGCTGGAGTTTAGCTGGAGTCTGATGATAAGTATCTAATGTCTTCACAAGAGAAGCTGTAGGAATATCGCCATAAAACAGTACATGATGTTCAAAAGAGCATAATTCTTTTATTTTCTGAATAAGCTCAGCAGGGGTTAGAGCTTTCAGTTCAGTTTCAGACAAAATATTTGTAATGGGCGACTTTGGTCCATAATAACCATAGGTAACTAAATTGCTAAATATATTTCTGACATTCAATTTAGCATCTTGGCGTTTTTTAAGAATGTCTGTAATCAAATTATCAAAAGCTTCTTTGTTAGGCTGTGGATCGCTTAAGAGAGATTCGAATAGCTTTAATCCCTTTTCAAAGTTTTCGCTTAAACCACTCAGGCTTACATTTACTTGTTCTGAACTATTAGACACATTAAACGAGCAACCTATCTTATAAAACTCTTCACTAATTTGTTCGGGAGTAAATTTTGAAGTACCTAAGTATTTCAGATATTGAATAGCAATGCTTAATTTCTTGTCATTATTGCTTCCCATATTGAAAACATAATAAAGTTCGAAAGTCTTATTTTCAACGTTTTCTTTATAATTAAGCTGAATATTATTTTTAAGAATTTGTTTTTGAATGTCCTTCTTATAATCAACAAAAACAGGCTCAATTGCAGGTACTTTACTTTCATTTATGTTTTTCACAAAATCAGATTCAAGGTCGCGATTGATTTTAATAGGTGTGATTTTAGGTTTTCTCACTTTTACCACATCTTTGTCTTTTCCAGTTCTTTTATAAACAACTACATAATTGTTATTGAGATTTTGCTTAGCAAAGTTTACGATGTCTTGTTTAGTAATTTTACTTAAACGATCAGTAGTTTCAATGAAATCTTTCCAGTTTTCTCCTAATATAAAAGTTTCAACAAATGAATTGGCTCTCCCCCTATTTGTTTCGAAGTCTTTAATAGTGCGTAGTCTTAAATCATTAATAATAGCAGGCAGCATCCAGTCAGGAAAATCTCCTTTTTTAAGTAATTCAATTTGCGATAGAAGTAAATCTTTTACTTCATCCAGAGTTTGACCTGTTTTAGGTTTTCCTGTAAGAGATAAATAAGAATAATCTTTCATCACTTCAGGACCACTGCCTGAAGACAGCACTTTTTGTTTCTTGTTCAGATTGATATCAATTAATCCTGCGTTACCATTTGTAAGAACCATATCAAGCATAGCAATCATATCAGCATCTTTTGAATTTGCACCATCAAAACGATAAGCTAATGTGATATTTTCAGCGTCAGGACCAATCACTTCTTTAACAATGGGGGCATTAATTGGCTCTTCTTTTTCGAATTTAAAAACAGGAACAGGTGATGATTTAAGTCCACCAAAATACTTATCGACCAATTTTATAGCAACATCAGGATCGAAATCTCCAGAGATACAAATCGCCATATTGTTTGGCACATAATATTGAGAGAAATAAGTACGGATATTTTTCATCGAAGGATTTTTGATGTGTTCAGCTTCGCCGATGGTGGTTTGAGTTCAATATGGATGTTTGCTGAATAAGCCTGC
>JBAWXL010000420.1:0-2464 GCA_037144095.1 Bacteroidota bacterium | reverse complement strand
AACCAATTAAGAATGTAGAAGTCAGTTTCGAACAAACCAAGCATGAGTTTCTTTTTGGTTGCAATATCTTTATGCTAAATGGATTTAAAACAGCCGAAGAAAATAAACGCTATGAAGACCTCTTTAAATCAGTTTTTAATATGGCAGTCGTTCCATTTTTTTGGGCTGATATGGAACCTGAACAGGGGAAAGTCAGGTTTGAAAAAGATTGCACACCGGTTTACCGACGTCCTACGCCCGATCTTTGTCTCGAATTTTGTAAGAAAAATGATATTACACCAAAAGGTCATATTCTTATTTGGCACCAAATTCTTCCAACATGGCTTCCTGATAGTCGATCGGAAGTAAAACAGCTGATGATCAAACGTTTTGAAGAAATAGCTGCCCGTTACGGTAAAGATATTAAATATTGGGATGTACTTGATGAGGCTTTATATCGTCAACCTGAAACAATGTTGCCTAATGATTACGTTTATACAGCTATGCAGGAAGCAGCACGTATTTTTCCTTCCGATTCGAAACTAGACATTGGAGATGCACAGGATATGTGGACAAATTTTCATCTAGAAGATAGTCCTTATTACCAGATGCTCAAAATTTTACAATTGAGAAATGCTCGTTTTGATGCCGTTGGAATGTCCTATCAAACACAATTTCTAAAGAACTGCCATTATAATAAGTCTTTAGAGCCATTAAATCAGTTCAGATTGTTGGATCAATATTCCGATTTTCAAAAACCAATTCAATTTACACAAGTAACCATTCCAGGACTTCCTGCCGGAGCCGAAGGCGAGAAAAATCAGGCACAAGCTTTGCGCAATTATTATCGACTAATGTTTAGCCATCCAAATATGGAAATGATTAACTGGTGGAATCTTGCAGATGGAACTGGTTACACTGGAGAAAATAAGTATTTACCTGGATTAGTACACGAAGACCTCTCTTCAAAACCGGCATTCGAAACACTTTATAATTTAATAAAAAAAGAATGGTGGACTAATGTAAAACAAAACTCAGGATCAGAGTCTCAGTTAAAAATTCAAGGATTCTATGGTGACTACCAGTTAACTGCAACATATGCAGGAAAAACCGTTAAACAAAAAATACACCTTACAAAAAACGGGAATAATCAATTCGACATATTATTCAAATAAATAAGTAACAAATAATTAAAAAACAAAATTAATTATGACAAACAAACGCCTTGCAATTGTTGCAATTAGCCTATTTCTTTTATTTGTAGGTTTTCCCTGCGGAAATTATCTCCGGGCACAATATCCTTTTAAATTCAAAGCTCAACAATTTGACTCGATTCACAATAATTTTACCAAACAATGGAATGATCCTGAAGTTGAGCAACGCATTAGCTCAGGTATTAAGCTAAACAGAATGGGATTCGCCACCTTCAGTTTTAAAGATGAAAATGGCAAACCAATCAAAAATGTAGAAGTGAGTTTTGAGCAAACCAAACATGCTTTTCTTTTCGGTTGCAATCTATTTATGCTGAAAGGTTTCAAAACTGTTGAGGAAAACAAACGCTATGAGGACGCTTTTAGTTCAGTATTTAACATGGCAGTGGTTCCATTTTATTGGAGTGATATGGAACCTGAACAGGGAAAAATCAGATATGCAAAAGATTGTCCTCCTGTTTATCGACGTCCTACGCCGGATCTTTGTGTTGAATTTTGTAAAAAAAATGATATTGTTCCAAAAGGACATCTTCTAATCTGGCATCAATGGTTGCCTACATGGCTTCCAGATAGTCGTTCAGAAGTGAAAGAACTGATGCTCAAACGGTTTGAAGAAATATCAGCCCGATACGGCAAAGACATAAAGTATTGGGATGTAATCGATGAAGCACTTCATCGCAAACCAGAAACAATGCTGCCCGAAGATTATGTTTATACTTCCATTCAGGAGGCAGCAAGAATTTTCCCTTCAGATTCAAGATTCGATATAGGAGATGACATGTCAACCTGGAAGGATACCCATCTTGAAGACAGTCCATATTATGAGATGTTGAGAATTCTACAATTGCGAAATGCTCCTTTAGATGCTGTTGGTTTTTGTTTTCAGGCACATTTTCTGCCAAAGCACCAATATGATCCGACTGTGCAACCTTTGGCAATGTTTAAAATTTTAGACCTGTATTCAAAATTCCAACGTCCTATGCAATTTACACAAGTCACGCTTGGTGAATTGAAAAACGATCCTGATGCCGAAAAAAAACAGGCAGAAGTAGTTCGGAACATGTACCGCTTGTGGTTTAGTTATCCTAACATGGAGGTGATCAATTGGTGGAATCTGTCGGATAATACTGCTGCACCATCCGAGAATGCTTGTCTTCCAGGGCTTCTTAATGAAGACCTTTCACCAAAATTAGCATTCAAAGAACTTTATAATTTAATTAAAAAAGAATGGTGGACTAATGTAAAAACTAATTCCGGCTTGGAATCTGAAATTA
>JBAWXL010000419.1:0-2515 GCA_037144095.1 Bacteroidota bacterium | reverse complement strand
TTCCCTTGCAATAAATGGTTCCCTTGTTTCTGCAAGATTTCCCGGAAAGAATTGTTGCCTTATGGTTTTATTTTCCTGATTAATCGGATTGAGTGAAAATGTGGACTTAAGGAAAGCCATGTTCTGAGTAAACTCATTTCGGGCATCAAGGAGATTAACTGGCATGGCATCTCTCCTGGTCACTATATTATTCTCAAACAAGGAATCGCTGGCAATACCACCATTTTCGAAATCAATAATTTTATTGTAAATATAATTTGCCCAAACTTTTAAGCGATAGTTCTTTGTATTATAATTGGTCTGAAAAGAGAAGTTTGAAATATCTGTCCTTTGCCGCAAATATAAACCCAATGAATTTACGATACGATAATTTAAACCCGCATTCCATTGCGAATTTATTTGCTGACTATGCGTTAGGTCGAGAAAATTGTCTTTTGTCTGCCCAAAACTATACATTATATTAGTATAAGGAGCAGAAAGCGAAAAATAGTGTGCGGAATCGAAGGAAAACAAAAAAGGGGTATAGGCATGTGATGTATTTTCGAAAAAACCAAAAGGTGTCGCCTCTGCTTCAATATTTCGGGAAGCCTGACCATTGTTTCCTAAATCAGCATAGAAATTGTTCCATTTAACTGTTGGAATAAATTTCTGAACATCCTGAACCATTGTATCCACATAGTTTGCAATCGCTTTATCGCTGAAATGATAGTACATCAGAAATTTCTTAATCTTCAGGGGAGAAGAAACGGTATCGTGCGAATCGGCTATTATATTAGCAGAAATCGCAAGCAAGAAACTCAACAGAATTAGAAATCTTTTCAATTTAGGATTTTCTTGCAAAGTAAAGAAAAATATGGGATGATTAGGAATTATGAGGCATAAAATCTTCCAACAAGAAAAAGTTTTTCACAAATAACATATTTTACAATTTCTTTTTATTAATTTTGAAAATTGAAAATCCATTTTAGTATGAAAGCAAAAACCTCTTTTTTCATTTTTTTATTCATCTTAATTTTTTCGTTTTTATCCGTAATTGCTATAATTTCGTTTATCACCTACGTCTCTTTCTATCACATACTCGTTCTTGATTCAGTCAGACAACTTATTTCAATTCGAATATTTCTTAACATTTTATCTTTATTAACTTTAATATCTTTTCTGTCGTTTGTTTTCATAATCTATATTATCTCTACCAGGCCGAATAATTCTGTTATTAGCATACGATCAATTAAATCGATCAAAACTATTGTGTTATTAGTCGATTTTTTAACTATTATTCTTTTTTTAATCATTTCATTTATATTTGTTTATGGTTTAATTATCGAACCTCATCTACCACTACATTTTTACGGAAGTGGCGATCGCAGGGAATTGATGTATTGTATAGTATTAAGTATGATAGTTGCTTCGCTTTTTTTCGCAAAAAGCTACATTAAACTTTGTGACTTTTATTCAGGAAACCGCTCATTTTCAAAATCATTTAAACATTTGCAATTGCAATTGCAGCAAACCAAAAACCCAATTCGTTTGTTTCCAATGATTTTTTTATTTCGAAAATATTCAATCGTTTATGAATTAAAAATGGATGAAAACTTATTGCAATCTGTTGAGAACGTCAATGATTTCAATATTCTTTCAGGAATTACGGTGGGTGGTTATAAAAAAGATGGATATTTTTTCGCATGGCAATTTAATGAAGAAACACAATTATTTATACTTCTTAAAATCCTAATCATCAACAACAAACCAAAAGTATTTCATTTAGTTACGGTCCCCATTGGCAAACAATTGAAATTTACGATCGACAAAAGAAGGCAATATCACATTGGATGGAGAATTTCCATTTTATCGGGAGATATATACAAAAGTATGGTGAATAATGTGACTGAGGTAAAAAATCATAGACTCTGGGGCATTAAAATCAATGGAATAAAAAATATTGTGATTAGAAGCTCAGATATTAAAAGTGGTGACATCAGAAAAGAGATTATTAAAAATCCTTATAATGAAGAAAATTGATGGGTTGATTTGCTGATGGGTTGATAAGTTGATGTGCTGATTCGGCGATTTGGGATTGTGAAATTGGAGTTAGTGGATGATTCGACCGATATTATAACATAAAAATAACAAACATTAGGATTTTCCTAATGCTTATGTCCAAAAGTGTTCGGAATTTTGCAGCCTAAAATTTATCACCGAACTTTAAATGGCTACGAATTCACATATTTTTGCTTCACTCTTTACGACATTTGGCGTGAACAATGTCTATTGCTTTTTGCAAAAAAATAGCAGCCATCAAGTGTGTTTTTCATCTAAGAATTATATTTTTCGAAAACTGAAAAATCATTTTGCAAGTCCGTGGATGATTTTTTCAAATGGCTTGAAGACCTTTACAAATGGCTTGAAGACCTTTACAAATGGCTTGAAGACCTTTACAAGCCACTCGAAGACCTTTACAAATGGCTTGAAGACATCAACAAATGGCTTGAAGACCTTTACAAATGACTTGAAGACA
>JBAWXL010000418.1:0-2533 GCA_037144095.1 Bacteroidota bacterium | reverse complement strand
TTAAGCTCAACAGAATGGGATTTGCTAAATTCAGTTTTAAAGATGAAAATGGCAAGCCAGTTAAAAATGTTGAAGTCAGTTTCGAACAAACCAAGCATGAGTTTCTTTTTGGTTGCAATCTATTTATGATAAATGGTTTCAAAACAACCGAAGAAAATAAACGCTATGAAGAGCTCTTTAAATCAGTTTTTAACATGGCAGTCGTTCCATTTTTTTGGGCTGATATGGAACCTGAACAGGGGAAAGTAAGGTTTGAAAAAGATTGCCCACCTGTTTACCGCCGTCCTACGCCTGATCTTTGTCTCGAATTTTGCAAGAAAAATGATATTACCCCAAAAGGTCATATTCTTATTTGGAACCAAATTATTCCCACATGGCTTCCTGATAGTCGCGCTGAAGTAAAACAGCTGATGATAAAACGATTTGAAGAGATAGCCGCCCGTTACGGTAAAGATATTAAATATTGGGATGTAATTGACGAGGCATTATATCGCGATCCTGAAACAATCTTGCCAACTGATTACGTTTATACATCTATGCAGGAAGCTGCACGTATTTTTCCTTCCGATTCGAAGTTAGACATTGGAGATGCTCAGGATATGTGGAAAAATTTTCATCTTGAAGATAGTCCTTATTATCAAATGCTCAAAATTTTACAATTGAGAAACGCTCGTTTTGATGCTGTTGGTATGTCCTATCAAACTCAATTCTTAAATAACTGCCAATATAATAAGAATTTAGAACCATTAAATCAGTTCAGATTGATGGATCAATATTCCGATTTCCAGAAACCTTTTCAATTTACACAAGTAACCATTCCGGGACTTCCAGCAGGTGCCGAAGGTGAGAAAAATCAGGCACAAGCTTTACGTAATTTTTACAGACTTATGTTTAGCATTCCAAATATGGAAATGATTAACTGGTGGAATCTTGCAGATGGAACAGGTTACCTTGATGAAAATAAGTATTTACCCGGATTAGTACGCGAAGATCTCTCTCCAAAACCGGCATTTGAAACACTCTATAATTTGATAAAAAAAGAATGGTGGACTAATGTAAAAACTAATTCCGGCTTGGAATCTGAAATTAAGATTCAGGGTTTTTATGGTAATTATAAACTTACTGCTAAATACAATGGAAAAACGATTGAAAAAAACATTCGCTTAATTAAAAATGGAAATAATAAATTTGATATAAAATTTTAAATTATGATGACAGATAAAGAACGTATTTTGTGTGCACTTTCAGGAGCAAAACCAGATAGAATACCTTGGGTGCCACGTCTTGAGTTTTGGTTTAGAGGTAATAAGCACACCAACACACTCCCTGCTGGATTTGAAAACCTGACATTGACTCAGGTTATTGAAAAACTGGGTGTTGGAACGTATGCTTCAATTCCCGATTTTACAGATGTTGAAGAAAGTGGAGGTTTACCCGACCGAACGCTGGGCATTTTGAGATCAAAAGCTTGTCCGTATGAAGTAGTTCATGGAGAGGGAGTTGAACGCATAATTACTGATGTAGATGGTGAAACCATTGTTGAATATAAAACTCCTGTTGGTTCAATCACAACAGGGCATAAATTCACCGAGGAAATGCGTGAATGTGGGGTTTCAACCTCTTATATTACCAGACATGCAATTAATCAACCCGAAGATATTGATGTAGTTGGTTATCTTTTTTCGCATTTAAAAGTTGTGCCATCACTCGATGGGCTCTTAGAACATCGTGATCAGGTTGGTAATAAAGGTGTTGTAGTTGCTTTTACAAGTGGAGCTTCATGCCCTCTTCAGCACATTATGAGAACTTTAATGACCTTGGAAAGTTTTTATTATGCCATGGCAGATTATCCCGAAAAAATTTTCTGGCTTGCTGAACAGATGGAAGGTTATTATGCAGGAATAAAAGAAATTGCCGTAAATTCACCTGCTGAAGTAGTATTACTTGGTGGTAATTATGATGCTTCTATGACCTATCCTGAGTTCTTTCAGGAATACATTTTACCGCCTTTAAAAGATTATGCCGAATTACTTCATAGCAAAGGCAAATACCTGATGACTCATACCGATGGTGAAAATGATGGTTTAATGGAATTATATTTAGAAACTGGATTTGATATTGCCGATTCAGTATGCCCAAAACCCATGACCAGAAGTACATTGGAAGAGGTTAGAGCTATATTTGGAGACAAAATTACTATTTGGGGTGGAATTCCGGCTGTGTATCTTTGTAAAGATAGTTGCACTTGGGAAAATTTCACAAAATACGTAGATGATTTATTGGAAAAATATGGCCACGAAAGTCACTTTGTTCTCGGTGTAAGCGATATGGTAACAGCCGATGCTGAATTTGACCGATTGCAATATATTTCAGAGAAAGTAAATGCTTTAATTTAAGATAAAATATCGACATGACGTTAAACAAGAAAAATCAGTTATTTTTTATCATAAATTTTATAGCTTTTTTCGTGATAAGTGTGTCTGTTCATGCGGGTACAAGAAGTCCAAATCATTCCTCCGAATACCGTAATTTT
>JBAWXL010000417.1:0-2562 GCA_037144095.1 Bacteroidota bacterium | reverse complement strand
TAATGTCATCGTCTAATGCATATTCAAAAGAAATGCTTTGGGCATACAAAACGAAAGCAAATACAGCCATAATAATTCCCATTATTTTTTTTAACTTCCGGTTGGCTGCAGGGTCAAACGATAATCTTTTTTTAATCTCTTTAATCTTTTTATTTCCCATCTTTAATTGTTCTGAAAACCTTTTTTATGAATTGAGTCAGTATTTGATCGATTAATTTAAGCTATCAAAATCATTCCTAAAAATATCAACCCACAAATAAAATAAATAATACGATAAGACAGACGATATTGGGTTCTGATTGTAATCCCTTTATCTATTTGTTGGAAATAATAGAAGAAAAAAATGCTGTGAAGGATAAATCCAACAATAAAAATAAAAAATATTTTAAGCTCTGCTATTCCAAGTAAAAGTAATGCAATCAAATATAAGTGTGCTAATGCAAACACTGAATAGGAAGCTTTTTCAATTGTTTTAAAACCCCACTTCACTGCACTTGATTTAATTTTATTCTTAAAGTCGGCTTCATAATCTATTACTTCATGATGCAGGTGTCCTGCTGAGAATATTAGTGCAAAATAAAGTGAGATTAAAAATGAATGTATGCTAATAGGGGCGAAGAAAAGAAAAGCAAAATTGAACTGAATAATGCCTACGAAAAAATGGAAAAATGTGCCCATCAAAGGTAAATGTTTGCCAAATCCGGGGATGGCATAGATAAAGCATAACACAAATATTGCAATTTGAAATCCAATCGTTTTAGGGTAAAAGAGCAAACATAAAATAGCTGAAAACGAATAGAGCAGAATAGTTAGTATTAAATAATAATTGCTTGTGAATAGTGTAAGTGACTTTAAACGTGGGTTTATTTTATCATGTTTCTTGCCTAATAGTGCATTTGCTGTGTATACTGAAAGCATCAATGAATAGGAAATGCAAAATAGCAGGATAAAATCGAGTGCTTTAATACTCGAAATAAACATTAAGGAATAAATGCCTCCTATGATTATGAAACCCGTAAGCAAAAGCGATTCGGCAGCTCTAACAGATTTGGCAATTTTGATAATTTGTTGATAAAGCATTTTTTTTTGATTAGCATCTTCTTATTTAAGGTCGCAGTCATGATGCTCTCTTAAACAAGGATAAATTATAATTTCCAGATTCGAATGCAGCATGCTCATTTTGATGAAGCAAAAATACATATTTATTTCAAATAAATGAGTTTTTGTTAGGCTGAAGGCTGAAATAGGCTATTAGACTTTTAGTTGTTTAGACATTTAGGCTTTTAGGAAAGTTTCAAGCTCAAAAGAGGGGAGCTAAACCTAACAGGTTTTCAAAACCCGGTAGGTTTTCATGGTTCTAAGATATGATATAAGTCGCAAAATAAAAGTCCCAAATTCCGGGAGGCGAAGCCCTTGGGGCTTGGGTACTGGAATTTGAGACTTGGAATTTTTTAAAAAAAGTGAGCGTTTACTCTGTTGGTGGTGTGGGGGGTGTGGGGGGAGGTGTTTTTTTGAGTTTGATTTCGAAACGGGCAAGCTTGTTTTCAAACACTCCTACATTAGTTAGTATTTCGGTGATATAGGTGGGGAATTCGATGACGACGGTCCAGTTGCCTGTTTCGAGGCTATGGACTTGTATCCATCCACTTTTTGTGCTGTATTTTACGATGGTTTTGGTGCCATTGGTGAAAGTGGCTTTAACTTTACGGAGAATTGCACTTGTTTTTTCATCCATAATTTTCAGTGCAATGGAAGTATGGCGAACCCCGCTTGGTTTGCCTACGGTGACAATTCTATCCCAAATTTCGACTAAATCTTTTTGTTTTGAATGAATGATTTTGCCAATTCTGTTTTTTGGCTCATCTAATTGGTTCATTAAATCGATAATCACATCGGTGGTTTCGGCTGCTTTAGTTTCGATTTCTAATTTTGGTTTATCCATGATGTCGAAGAAAGCAGCAGCTTTTGCTTTGGCATCAATAATATTCTGAGGGGTGATTTCTGTCAGATCATCATTATCTAATAATCCTATTAAATTTATTGCACGAGCGTGTGCATCAATGTCATTGGCATCTGCAAGATAACCTAAAGGCTTATCGAGTTCAAGTGATAGTTCGTGAAAATGCAATTGATGAGCTTGTACAGAGCCTGTAAGAGATAATTCGTAAATGAACTCTGACATATCGAATTTGATAGTGGCTTTACTTGCTGCTACCTGAGAAGTTTCTTCTCCTTCTTTATCCACTGCGGTTTGCAGCAATAAAAATAATGCCAGATATTCAGCTTCTTCAACGCCATATAAGTTTAATAAAATTAGTATATCATGGTATTGCTGTAGAAATGATTTTACGTTTTTAAATGCTTTGTAGCGGTTTGTTGTTGGTTTATCCATTTTAGTTGATGTTTAATTGATGAATAAAAGAATGTTGATAATATGTTGTAAAAGAATTGAAAATTGATTGAAAAACACGGATGAAACTCTTTCCATCACGGACAGCAATCTGAGTATCACGGATGGTCGTCTGAGCACCACGGATGGTCGTCTGAGCATCACGGATGGTC
>JBAWXL010000416.1:0-2568 GCA_037144095.1 Bacteroidota bacterium | reverse complement strand
CTTACTCTTACCGTAAACTGCTGACCATGCCAAAAATGCTTTTCATGGGAACTAACGACCCCTACTGGCCAGCTGACGCGGTCAAGAATTATATCGACAGCATTCCCGGCGACAACCACATTTGCTACACACCAAATGCAGCTCATGACCTCGGCGATAAGAAAAAAGCATTTGCAACACTGAGTGCCTTCGTTGGAACTACAGTAACAAACGGCAAATACCCAATCTGCAATTATACCGTTGCACAGGATGGAAGAACCGTTACGGTAAAGATCAAATCAACACCTGAATTACTTGTTGATGCACTCATCTGGAGCGCCGATTCAAAGGATCAGGATTTTAGGGATGAGAAATGGTTGGGATCAAGCCTTAATGCTCCAAATCAGGAAGATATCACTGTAAAAGTTCAGATCCCTGAATCAGGATTTAAAGCATTTTATGTCGACCTGAAATATAAAGCTCCTTTTAAAGGTGAATATACTCAAAGCACCCGCATGTTTGTGATGAACAGCAAAAACCTGTTGTTAAAAAACAGGGAATAAACAAATTATAACAATCAAACAGTTCATTAAAGATCAAATAAAAAGCAGCCAAAGTTTAGTCATTGGCTGCTTTTTTTACCCTATGTTAAATGAGTACATTAATGTCGTCTTTTTAAAATTGATTGCTATTTAAAAAGGTTCAAATAAAAAGGATGCCACCAACACACGAAAACACTAAAAAGGCACCAAAGCCTTTATTTACACTGTCTAGTCCTGAAATAGGTTTACAATAAAAGTAAACAAATTTTAGGATTATGAAGAAAAAAGTTAAACGTTACAGTGAGGATTTTAAATTCAAAGTTGTTCAAGAGTATTTGAATCAAGATGTCAGCAAGGAGGAATTGCAAATTAAGTATGGAATTCGAGGAAGCAGCATTATTTTGTACTGGATTCGTAAATTTGGCCTGGAATCGATGAACGAACATCAACTAGAAACAGATTGCTCAATGAAAGCGAATTTAAAAAAGAGTTCCACAGAAATTGACCTCGAAAATGAGAATCAGAAATTAAAGCAGTTGCTTGAACATGAGCGTCTTCGGACGCTTTCCTTAAACACGATGATCGATATTGCAGAACGGGATTTGAAAATTCAGATCAGAAAAAAGTCTGGTGCCAAACAGTAAGTGAATTGCGCACAAAGGCTCCTGATACTGAAACAGGCCTTTTGTGTGAGCTGTTTGGCAAGAGTAGGCAAGCCTACTATCAGCGTTCAAAGTATAATTACAAGGAAGAATTAAAAACTGAGATTTTGCATCAACTGGTTGAAAAACATAGGCAGTTAATGCCAAGAATTGGGGGAAGAAAATTGCACAGTCTCATTGAACCACATCTTCCGAAAGAATTACAAATTGGCAGGGATTCGTTCTTTGATTTTTTGCGCGAAAAAGGTCTGTTGGTACGAAAACGAAGGCACAAGGTAAGGACAACATACAGTGACCACTGGATGCATAAATACCCCAACCTGATTAAAGAGTTTATCCCACAAAAATCTCATCAATTGTGGGTTAGTGACATAACTTACGTAGAAACAGCAGAAGGATTTACCTATCTGAACCTGGTAACCGATGCTTATTCAAGAAAGATTATTGGTTGGACACTGGGCGAAACCCTTGAAGCCAAGCATACCGTTAAAGCGCTCAAGATGGCAATAAATCAGCTGCCAAAATCTTTGGTTGATGTACTTCATCATTCTGACCGAGGTGTTCAATACTGCTGCAATCAGTACGTAAAACTCCTTAAAAAAAACAGCATAAAAATTAGCATGACAGAAAATGGTGATCCAAGGGAAAATGCGATTGCAGAACGAGTTAATGGTATAATTAAGGATGAGTGGATAAATCAGATGAAATTAAAATCATCTGTAGATGCAAGAAGACAACTTGAACGCATCATTCAGATCTACAACCATGACCGTCCTCACGCGAGTCTGGACATGAAAACACCCGATTACGCTCATTATCAAAATACTGAATTCAAGAAACACTGGAAAAATTATTATAAGGAGAAAAATGGAGACACAAATAAAATCAATAGCTTTGTAAGGCCCAACGAAGCGATGGTGAATCTTTAAACCGTTGTTAAGTAAAAACTGAAGGGGGATCTAACCCCTTCAGTTTTGCCCAACAAAGCTTTAGGATCATCATTTCCCGTTGTAAAGATATTACAGGACTAATGCCATTAAAAAGTGAATATCTGTAAACAAAAATCAGGACGAGACACACTTTTGTATATCTTTCGCAGGTTTAAAAAGTGAAAATTTCCGGAAAGTACTACTTAACTTCCTAAAATTATAATCCGAAATCTTCTTTAAAGGATAATTTTGAACCATCAAATTGATTCGCTATTATCAACTCTTAGGTAGACCAATGAAATTTGAGAAATGAGACTTTTAATTTTTATATTCTTTTTCACGATGCAAACAATCGCGGGCATGGCCAATTCAAAAAATGAATCCTCACCACTTTATTATCTGTTGAGAGAACCCAAAATCCACTCAGATCATCCTCCCGTTATTATCTTACTCCAT
>JBAWXL010000415.1:0-2593 GCA_037144095.1 Bacteroidota bacterium | reverse complement strand
TTTGCGAACTTGACCTGATGGAAGATGCAGGTTGGGATAAGGCAATGGAAGGCTGCGATTATTTATTGCACGTTGCGTCACCTTTTGTTGTTAAAGTTCCAAAAGATGAAAACGAATTAATAAAACCTGCTGTTGATGGTACATTAAGAGCATTGAAAGCTGCAAAAAAAGCAGGAGTTAAAAGAGTAGTGCTTACATCCTCTACAGTAGCTATGCATGGAGGGCAATCAGGTTTGATTAAAATAAACCAAGACAGTTGGACTAATCTAAATGCAAAAAATGTAACTGCTTATTTTAAAAGTAAAACACTTGCTGAAAAAAGTGCTTGGGAATTTATTAAAAATCAGACAGGTGAAAAGAAATTAGAATTAGTAGTGGTTAATCCGGGACCTATTTATGGACCAACGCTAACAGGGAATTTAGCTACTGAAGCAATGGATTTCTTCAAAAAATTAATTACAGGACAAGTTCCTATGTTACCCCACGCTTATTCAGTAATGTCTGATGTAAGAGATGTTGCAACTATCCATGTGGCAGCCTTAGAAAATGAAAAAGCAAGCGGCAAACGTTTCATTGTAACATCAGAAAAACCTCATGCTATACAAGAAATTGGAAAAATTTTAAAATCAAACGGATATGATAAAGTTAGCACCAAATTGGCACCAACCTTTTTACTAAAATTTATTGCCAATTTTAATGACGAAATGAAAGGAATGTTGCCATTTGTAGGTAATACTATTGAAGCTGACGTAAGTGATACGATGAATACATTTAATTGGAAACCAATTCCCTTTGAAAAAACTGTTCTTGACACAGCTAAATCTGTACTGACAGAGCTTAAGAAATAAATAAAAGCTAATAGAATTAGTTTTACTAATAAGAACATGAAACGTTGACAAAGCCATAATGCCAGCCGCTAACAGCGGTTTGGCGTAATGGCGGGTGAAGTGCTTCGTAGAAACATTTTTGCTATATTTGAAGTGCGTGCTTCGTATGAACATTTGTGGTTAAAATCCGCCACTACGCCAAGCCGCAAACCGTTGAACTTAATAAAACCAACACCTATGAAAAAGTTATTATTCTTGATTTCGGTACTCGTTACTCTTTCGTCAATGGCACAACAACCAGTTTACTTTCCATTTCCCGAAAGTAATGCTCAATGGAATATGCACATGTTACAAATGGGTTGGCCTCCATTGGAAAAAAATTATTCAATTATCATATCAGGAGATACTCTTATTAACGGGTTGCTTTATCAAAAGTTAACGATTGTGAACCCTGTATGGTACAAAGGAGCAATCCGGCAGGACACCATAAACAGGAAAGTTTTCATTATTCCTCCTGCTGCTGCAACGGAGGAACTGTTATATGATTTCACCATGCAAGTGGGAGATACAGTAAAAGGTTATATTGAAAACTATCTTAACACTAAAGATGTAGTTGAGAATATTGATACGGTTTTAGTGGTTAATGATTATCGCAAAAGATGGAAAATAAATTCAGCTTATAGCATTTATTTTATTGAAGGAATAGGTTCCACATATGGGTTAGTTGAATATTCTCCAGGTACTATGGTAGATGCGGCAGATTTTTCGATTTCCTGCTTTCGGCATAACAGCATTACAATCTATCCGGATACAATAACCAATTGCGAACTAATTACATCAGTTAAACCTATTGAAATACAAAATGATCAATTAAGAATTTACCCAAATCCTTCCAATGGTTCATTCACGATTGAATTTGACAAATCACTTAATATTAAAGAAATACGACTCACTGACTTGCTCGGGAAAATTGTTTTTCGACTGCAAACCGACAACCGAACAAAAATAGAAATCACAAATTTGCGGAACGAAATATACATTTTGACAATTATTGACAAAGACAACTTGTTGATCAATAAAAAAATTATAAGCTGCCCATAACACAGCAACTAAGCCCCATGCTGCATACTATCGGGCTTTCCAACGCAGTCCCGAGACTACCGCAAAAGGGCTTAGCTCCAACGTAAGCGGGTATTAAATTATGGAAAGCATTGACGAAATAGCTAAAACATTTTACGCTCGATATGGTCATATCATGCATGAGATTCAAGTCTTGGAAAATGGATTACTTGAATATTATGCAATTATCGAATATATTGATAAAAAACTCAGTAATAGTGAATATTATCAGATTTTGTCAAATCCAAAGAGACTAACTCTCGGTCATCTAGTGAATTTAATTAACTCCAAAGGTTTACTTAATGAGGAGATATTAAGCCAATTGAAGAAGGCTAATACTTTCAGAATTTTTTTGGCACATAGATTCTGGTGGGAAAGAGATATTGAATTTGATAATAATGAATCTTTATATAAGCTTCATTTAGAGTTTACAATGTATAACAACCTACTCGAATTATTAATGCAGGTCTTTCACGATCAAACTATTTCCCTAAGAAATAAATACGGCTTACATATAGAAGAAGATATGGGCTTAACGGACTTTAAGAAAAGACAGAATTATATAAAAAGTCTAACTATTAATAACGCACGCTAATAAATAGGACTTCGTGTGGCACGTAGTGCCCAACATGAAGTCCACGTTGAAC
>JBAWXL010000414.1:0-2595 GCA_037144095.1 Bacteroidota bacterium | reverse complement strand
TTCCCAATTGATAAGGATACATGATAGCTCCGGTATGAGGTGCAGAAGCACTTTCGGTAAAAATAAGCCAATCTTTACTGTTTCCGGGCAATACAATATTTTCTTTGGCAGAATTAAACAACCTGATTCCACCCAGCTTGAATTTTGCACTTGCTATTAACGAAGAATTCATCACCAAATAGGGGCGACCTTCCATCAATTCAAATTCGATGGTAAAATTAGAAATTAAAGGATGGTTTTCGCAAATCAGATAGAGATATTCCACTTTCCCTGTATAATTGTTCGCTTCGCTCAATCGGGTTCCTTCTTTTTTCTCCCATCTAATACTTTTAAACTCACTTACAGATACCCACTTGTCATTGATATCAATCTCGGGTGTGAGATTATTCAACTGTGCAAATTTTGTATCCCATTGGATACTGTACTCGGCGCTATTAGCACTGTATTTCACTGTTGGTTGCACTGCGGCAACTAAATTAAACGCTAGCATCAAAAGTGCAGCAACTAAACTGTTTTTTTTCATCATATAATATTTATAAATACAAAAATATGGTAATCTTAATTTCTTATCCGTTGAAGCACAAACTCTATAATTGTTTCTTCATGGTTTTAAAACTCCTTGCTGTTTTTTATCGAAGTAAAGTAATTAATGTTTGTAAGTGTAGAAATATCAAGTTTATTTTTGATACAAAGTAAAGCAAAAGACATAAGAAATACCTATCAAAAACGTATCAATTAATAGGCGAATTTGTTTCAATGATTAAATAACAACAACAAAACATCTCCTATATAACTCTTTTTAAAGTGCTGTTTTACAGCTCTATACATATCATAAATTCAGGAGGCTTTTCTTAATCGTTCTAATTGTTTTTCCAGCCTCATAATCTTATCTTGTTTATAATTCTCATGATTCATATTTACCATCATTACATTGTATTCAGTTTTATTGAGCAACATGGTATAAATAATCCTTGCTAATTTGTGAGCCGTATTTAAAGTTGCACCTCTTCCACCTAGCTTCCCTTTCATTCTACGATGATAATCTCCAATGGGTGTTTTGTTTTTTGATAAAGTTGAAGCTGCCTGTCTTAAATACTGCCCAGCTTTGTTCCTTTTATTCATCAATTTGCTGCTAACAACTTTGCCACCTGTGATTTTTGTATTTGGGGTCAAATTTAGCCATGCAGCAAAGTGCTTTGGACTTTTCCATTTGGTCATATCTGTGCCAATTTCTGAAATAAATTCAAGTGCTGTGACATCACTTATTCCTGGTATTTGACACAAATCTACTCCAGTAAGTGATTTTAGATATGGAGAAATTGAAAAGTCAAATTGGTTTTTCTTACCCTTGGTTTTTCCTTTTTTCTTTTTTTTTGAATTGTCGTCCAAACAGGAAATATCCCCATGATTCACTATTGCAACTTGTTTCAATAACTGCGCTTGTATTTTAGCCTCGCAATTTTTAATTTGTGTCTGATGGAATTCATAATTTTCGACCGCTTGTTCTAACATGAAAATATATTCTTCTCTCCAAATACCTTGCAACGATTTGATTATATCTTCTTCAGAGGCCTTGATTCTTGAGTCGCGAAGCTTACTCAAAACCACTGCATCTCTTTCGCCAGATAAAATAGCTTTAACCATAAGCATCCCTGTTTTGCCCAAAATATCACTGATTACGGTGTGAATTTTAAGATTCATTAGCTCCAATGCTTTTTGCATACGTCTTACTGCATCGGAACTCAGGGAAATTAAATTTTTTCGTTGACGCGTATAATCCCTCAATAAACGAATTTCCGTGTCAGGCTGAAAACTTTTTTGCAACAAACCACAAGTGTGAAGTTTTTGAATCCAGATGGCATCCGTATCATCTTTCTTTCGACCTGTCACGTTTTTTACATGTGAAGCATTCACCAAATAAGGCTCTATTCCAGCCTCTTCCAACAAAAGATAAAGAGCCAGCCAATAAACCCCTGTACTTTCCATTGCAGCGGTGGTAATACCGTTAATTTTCAAATAATCTACAATCTCATGCAAATCGCAAGTAAATGCAGAAGTGGTTTTTACTTCGTGACCACCCAAACCGTCACTAATTGCAACACAATGCATCGTATCGCCAATATCGATACCTGCGGCATGAGCATTAAATACGGGTAAACCAGTACCCATTTTGACTACACTGTTTTTTTCTGACTTTTTTTTCATAACTTTGCTACTCTATTTGTAAAATAAAATAGCGCATAAGAGCACTTATAATCTGAAATTGGTCTCCTATACGGTGTTTAGACTAAATGCCTAACAGCCAATTAAAATTTCAAAAAAGTGCCCCGAACCAAACTCTTTATGGGAATGTAACTACCAAGAAATAACAGGTTTCTTATGCGCTATTGTTTTGCAAAGTTATCTGTTTTTTTGTTGGAGTGGTCAAACCGCTACAGGGTACTCTTTGAGCATATATTTTTCATATTAGGAGGATATAGAAATCTTACTGATTTTGTAGTTCAGTTAGTTCGGGACAAATCTAAAGAAATTATAAAGAAAAAAAGAACAGATAATTGCCTCTGAAAGAGATAGTCAAGTCTTTTTTGATGCGAT
>JBAWXL010000413.1:0-2608 GCA_037144095.1 Bacteroidota bacterium | reverse complement strand
TTTTAAAAATTTTGTTTGAATTATTATGCTGCAAAATTACAGTGAGAATTGCCCCTTTCAATTAAGACCCAATTAATATGAGATTAAGATTGGATTAAGATTTTTTCACCAATACCTATTATATAGAATGCAAAAAAGGAAGCTCGATTGAGCTTCCTTTTCAGATGATTTTAATTTGTTTTACCCATAATTAGTATTAGGTGTAAATTCTAAAACATAATTCTTAAATCACTTAATTTTAATGTCCTATTGAATTAGTTTTAAGTTGAATTAATTGATTTTAGGTGAAATTACCCTTTTTTAGGTTGTGTTTTAGGTCTTATTGCCCTTTTTTAGGTGAAATTACGCTTTTTTAGGTTGTGTTTTAGGTTTTATTACTGATTATTGTGTCAAAAAAGGATAAATATAAATAATTTTGACACATGGAAAAAACAAAATGAAATCATTGCTCTTTTTGAAAAAGTCGACTGGGAAATAGCACAAGAAAGGTTCATCGGAAATATCCGTACAAGAGCAAATAATGCAACCAACGACTTATATCAAAAGCAATTGGAGTTGATGATGAGATTGGTAAATCCGCCAAAACCAGCTGATGCTAGTAACCCGGATCCACCAAAACCAAGAGTTGTTTTCGTAGGTAAGGACAGAGTAAAAATAAACTTCACAAAATCTGAATAGGTAACGAAGCAAGATGTTGAAGAATATTTAGCTGCCTTAAAAGAATAATATTTAAGAATTATCAATGAAGACAAACGCATATCGCTTTAATGTAAGGTTGATAAGGATGTATACCCTAAAGGGTACGTATTATGATTAAATCAAAATATTTATACCCTATATGGTATAAACAATAAAATAAACACTATATTTGCACCCGAAAAGGTATAAAAATGGAATTATCATTGTTCATAAAACAAAAACGAAGTACATCAGGTCTTACCCAACCCGAACTGGCTGAGAAGGCAGGGGTTGGATTGCGGTTTGTAAGAGAATTAGAACAAGGCAAGGAAACCCTGAGACTGGACAAAGTAAATCAGGTATTAAACCTGTTTGGTTTCGAAATGGGACCGGTAAAATCAGAATCACACATAAACAATTCACAGAGTGATTAGAAAGGCCGAAATACTAATGTATAATGATTTAGCAGGTTGGCTAAGCCAAGACGAAAATGGATATCATTTTCAATATGCACCTGTCTACCTTCAAAAAAAGGATCCGAAGCCTATTTGTCTGACTTTGCCTATTCAGGAAAAAGTATTTACCAGCAATGTATTGTTCTCATTTTTTGATGGGTTAATTCCTGAAGGATGGCTCTTAGACATTGCTGAGAAGAATTGGAAACTTAACCCAAGAGATAGGATGGGCTTACTACTCGCCTGTTGTAAAGACTGCATTGGGGCAGTAAGTGTTTATCCTATAATAGTAAATGAAGAATGAGTAAGCGATGTTTATTTTGTTACCAGCTACTGAATGATCATGATTCCGATTTTCATTCCCTGTGTAGCAAAAAGATTTTTGGAGTACTGATTCCTCCCGTTTTACCTTATTCTGAAATCAATATGGATGAGTTGGCTACTCAAGTAATCCAGTCGCAAGCTGCTGTTACAGGAGTTCAACCCAAAATATCCTTGCATTTGGCAACTTCAGAACAGCCAAACCTTGCAAAGAGATTCACGATTATTGGTATGTGGGGTGGCTATATTCTTAAACCACCTTCACCGCATTACACCCAATTGCCTGAAGTGGAAGATTTGACTATGCATTTGGCAAGTATCGCTAAAATTAAAGTTGTACCACATAGTCTTATTCGTTTAACATCAGGCAATCTTGCTTATATCACAAAACGCATCGACAGGGTCAAGAAAGAAAAGTTGCATATGGAAGACATGTGTCAGATAACAGACCGATTAACTGAAGACAAGTATCACGGCTCACATGAGCAAGTGGCTAAGGCTATTTTAAAATATTCCACTAACCCCGGTTTGGATGTAGTTAATTTCTTTGAGCTGGTCTTATTTTCATTTCTCACAGGCAACGCCGATATGCACTTAAAAAACTTCTCATTGATTCAACAGCCTGGCACAGGCTATGTTTTATCACCAGCCTATGACTTGGTGGCGACTGCATTGGTAAATCCCGATGATGATGAAGACCTGGCACTTACACTCAATGGGAAAAAGAAAAAAATTAACCGCAACGATTTCATAGTTGCATTTACCACACTTGGGTTGGATACAAAACAGCAGGAAAATATTTTTAAGAAAATGGAAAAGGCAAAGTCAAGTTGGTTCGAATTTATTGAACTCAGTTTTTTAGAATATAATATGAGAGAGAAATATAAAAATTTGGTTCAACAAAGATTTTCAAGACTTTAAGCAACAATGGCCAACCTATACTAACTTATAAACACCAACACCCTTACAATATTTGCTGCCGAAGCCCACATAAAACTGATAGATCAAGTTTCTCGTAAACTCGATTTTGTTCTCGCTCAACATACATCCGAGCTAAGGAGGGAATTGACAGTTGACAATGGAAAAATCCTGCTTTTTTAATTGTCCATGCATAAATGACGTTGACCTTTTTCAATGCAAATTTATACATTTAT
>JBAWXL010000412.1:0-2621 GCA_037144095.1 Bacteroidota bacterium | reverse complement strand
GAACATGTATAGGTTCATGTTCGCTTGAATAAAACAGAATAATTAATCCAAAATATTCATATAGTTTAGGCATATTTATTTTTTTACAAAGATACAAAATGTTTTCCAATTCATTAGGGATAATTGCATATTATCCTGTGTTCGAAGCCGATTTACAAAATCGGCTTAACTGTACCACATTTTTTTATATATGCCGTCCAGAGGGGGAACCTAAGCCGAACCTCAGCCTCAGACGAACGGGGTATTCATCTCTACTTTACCACCATTAATTTACCTGATTCAAAGTTTTTATCAGTTGTTAGGTTATAGAAATAAACTCCACTTTGTAAATTCTCTGAATAAAATATAACATTGTATTCTCCTGCAGATTGCGATTGATTTACGAGCGTGATGATTTCTTTTCCTGAAATATTAAAAACACTTAATTTTACATGGCTTTTCGCAGAAAGGGAATAATTGATTTGTGCTTCATTTTTAAATGGATTGGGAAAAACATTTACCTTGTTTGCATTTGGTGCTGAATTTACTGGAATAAAATTAGTACCTCCGTTGGTAGTTTTAAGAATTGTTCCACATTCACCTGCCACATAACCTGTATTAGCATCCATAAAACAAACTGAATTAAATGCATTATTAGTTCCACTTTCAAGAAAGCTCCAATTAATCCCTCCATTCGTCGTTTTAATAATTGTACCATTATAACCAACTGCATAACCTGTATTAACATCCGTGAAATAAACCGATTGAAGATTAACTGCAGAGCCACATGAAAGCGAATCCCAAGTAATACCACCATCAGTTGTTTTTAGTATAGTGCCAAAAAGACCTACCACGTAACCCGTATCGACAGCAGGGAAATGAACAGAATATAAAGGATAGGTTGTTCCACTATAAGTAGTAGCCCAAAGATTACCCGCATCAAAAGTTCTAAGAATTGTTCCATTGCTGCCAACAGCATAACCGTTAGTAGCATCCGTGAAAAACATTGATTTTAAATAATTTCCTATTCCTGTAGTAAGAGTATCCCACTGATATCCACCGTTTATAGTTTTTAATACGGTTCCATTTTCATTAATTAAATAACCGGTATTTACATCTGTGAAATAAATGTTGAGCTCATTAACTAAACTCCCATACGCAAGAGTTATCCAATTATTTCCTCCATCAAGGGTTTTTAAAATTAATCCGTGCGCACCTGTTGCATAGCCAGTATCAAGACTCGGAAAACTAAGCGAATATAAATCTAAATTATTATAACCACTAATTAAAGTATCCCAATTATTGCCTCCATTTGTGGTCTTCAGAATTGTTCCTAGTCCACCTACAGTATAAGCCGTATTCATATTGGGGGAACAAATGGAGTGAATTGAATTACAGTTACCATTTGAATAAGGAGTCCAATCAATGCCCCCATTAGTGGTTTTCAAAATTGTTCCGCAACTTCCACAAGCATAGCCATTATTTGCATCAGTAAAACATATAGAAGTTAAAGATACATTAGTTCCTTGTGAAAGAATAACCCAATTAATTCCACCGTTGGTTGTTTTATAAATTCTATGATTTGGACCCACTGCAAAAGCAGTATCCGAATTAAAAAAATAAATTGAATTTACTACATTATGAATACTAATCCACGATGTATCAACCCAACTATTTCCAGCGTTGGCAGTTCTTTGAAGTTGACCATAATAGCCCGTAGCATAACCATGAATTGAATCGGTAAAACAAACTGAATATAAATCTTCATAGATTTCATTATATTTTTCAGTCCAATCGAGACCTGCATCAGTGGTTTGTAGAATTATTCCGGCTCTGCCAACTGCACAGCCAACATTTAAGTTAATGAAATAAACAGAAAATAAATTCAATGTAGTTCCACTTGGAAGCAGTGCCCAGGTATTGCCACCATTAGTGGTTTTCAGAATGGTTCCACTTGCGCCTGCTATAAAGCCATTACTTGCATCGATGAAATACACTGAATTTAAGGCATTCATAGTGCCACTTGGAAGCATAAACCAATTGGTTCCGGCATCAACTGTTTTCAAAATTATACCAAAGTCACCAACTATATAACCCGTATCAACATCAGTGAAATAAACAGAATTGAATGTATTAGCTATGCCGATAGGATAATAAGACCAACTGATGCCAGCATCAATGGTTTTCATAATAGTGCCTGCACCTCCAACAGCATAGCCGGTGTTTGCATCAGTAAATTTTATGGAGTTTAAATTGTTTCCTCGTGGTAATGGATTTTGCCAGGTCCAGCTTGATTGTGAGTATGCAAATGTTATTGTAAAAATAAATAATACACTTGCCATAAATGATAATTTGCGCGAAATTTTCATGATTTGGTCTCCTTTTTGATTTTGATGAGTAATGTGTTTAAATGATTTTATTTTTTGGTTTCTTTATTAGCTACTTATTCAATTTAAGAAAAATGTATGTATTGCTTCTTTTAAAAATTTTCCCTTACTTATCAGGCTTTTCAGGTTACGCCCCGTTTTTTCAAGTGGTCTCTGGACTCCACTTTATTTTTATTCTAATATCGCATCGACAAGCTCAACGACCGTGCTTTCCTTCAGCCTTCAACCTAAACCCCTTCAGCCTCTTAAATTATT
>JBAWXL010000411.1:0-2632 GCA_037144095.1 Bacteroidota bacterium | reverse complement strand
GAGTTTTAATGTTAATTGGCGAACTGTTTGAGAAAGATAATGCGAATGGTAATGAAGATGCTTTCAATTGATTGACTGCTACTTCCCATGTTTGTTGTCCTTCACTGGCATTCTCAAGTTTAATGTATTGAGGTTTTGTAAAATCTTTAGTAATCGGAGTTGAGTCGGCTATTGTAGTACCCGTATTCAGTTTATATTTAAAATCAAGATTTTTAATATCAACAGCTTCGTCAACAATAGTTTCAATTTTGCCGCTGGAGTTTTTCAAGCGGGTTTCAACAATCGAACCTTTAACCGAAAAAGAGGTAAATACCTGAGCAAAAAGAGTGCTGGTTGCGGAAATAACCAGGATTATAATGAATATATTTCTTTTCATTTTGTTTTTTTTATTAAGGTGAACTAATCCGTCCGACCGCTCAAAGCAATCGGACGTGAATAGAAAATTATAGACTATAGCAGCACTTTTTGAGTGAATACACCCTTATTGCTTGTCATTCTGAGAATGTAAGCACCTTGCGCCAGGGAGATAAACTGACCCCCAACAACTTTCATGTTTTGAAGCATTTTGCCGCTAAATGAAATAATTTGAATATTTCCTTCTGTATTAAGCAATATACCATTCGAAGCTACAGTAAATAATTTTGTTGCATTTTCAGGTGCTATTACTGCCGTGGGCACATCGCTTACTGAAACGTTTTGAACAACCGATGTGGCAGCATTGTACCAGATGTTTGCAGCCTGGCTTGCTGTTAAGGTAGTTGAACCTTTTGCTACAATAGTCAGCACATTTCCGGCAATTGAAACAAAACCTGCATCGGTAGGCGTGTAAACAATTGAACTTCCATAAGTGGCATCAGCAGTGGAGGTACCGGTTAGCGTTACGGTTAATGGATTGCTATTTGTATTCAGGGTGGTAAGGTTTTGACTCCAGCTAATAACCGGAGTTATCTTCACATATTCATAAGCACCTACTGATGGGGCAGTTAAGGAATAACTATTTCCTGCTTTGTCTTTTAGAATGGTTGTGGTCGTTCCATTTCCCTTAAGATATGATCCGGGAATTAATCTCCAGTCAGCTTGTTTGATGGATGTAGAATCAGCCGTAGTTATTGCTGAACCAATATAATAAGCTCCTGCACTCAATGGTGGTTTTTTAAAATAGGATCCATTGTTACCTGTATTCGATTTGCTCAAATTTGTTTGGTTATTTGTATAAGTACAAGCTGTCCCCCAGGTTCCACCTGCTGCTCCATCCAAATAATTGTTACTGATCACTGTAGCTGCAATCTGAGCGGAAGATGAAGTCAAACTAATTGTAGCAGCATTATTCTGATTATTCCAGAATGCATTGTTATATACCTTATGAACAACCTTGGTATTAGACATTACATGCATACAGGAGTATAAATTCGTCATTTTATTATTAGAAAATAAGCAGTTTATGTAAGAATCTATTGTATAACTTGAACCGAAATTCAAACTGCCGGCAATACTTGCTCTGGGTGCTGTTGGAAAACCCGCACTTCCTGTGTAATTCACTTCATTGTTATGTATAATACAGTTGCTAATGGTAATTGTTGCTGCTGGACTATTTGCAGTTACATTTAGTATCGTGCCCTTTAGATTCGTTGGAGCAGCCACAGCACCTGTATTTAACAAGGTTACTTTATTGTTTCTAAAAATGCAACCACTTATACCTACTGTTACCACACTGGAAGGACAAGGCACATCCAATATTGGCGCAATTTTCATGTCATTTCCAGAAGTATATGCACCATAGGTAATTGAAACAGAGTTCTTTTCTATCAGGTTATTTTGAAATGTACCTAATATCTTCAGCAAACAACCTCCATTATTGTTAGTATATGCTGTGGTTGCTCCATAAGAAAGATTACTGCCATAAAAAACACAGTTTTGAACAGTTTGACCAATAGGCGAAATTAAGGTAGTCATAGCAGTAGTCCCATTAACTGCTGCCGGGGTAAGAGCATTTCCTTGAGTTATAGTAAAACCATCCAGTATGGCAGCAGAGCCATTAATCGCGGTAGCGTTGTTGGTTGAAGTAAAGGTTGTGGGATATTTAAATTCCCAGGATTCAATAATTCCATTTCCATCATTATCGTTCATCAGTCTATCGGTCGGAGTTGCTTCTAGACCCGCACAACTACCGTAATAATTATTGGCGGTCATAGTCCATGCACCTGATTGAGAAAATGAACCCTTAATATAAATGTTGTTCGGTTGATTACTGGCAGCTAAAGTTTCAGCCGCTGAAATTGTTTTAACTGCTGTAGCCCAGCTTAGTCCATCGTTGGTATCGACGCCATTTACAGCATCAACAAAATACGGAATTGCGGCTGTCGTTCCGACAAAAAGTGCGATGCAAAGCATCAGGGTTATTAGTTTTTTCATTTTTATAATTGTTAGATTGTTTTAGTTTAAAGGATTATTTTTTGTGTGCTTATTCCCTGATTTGAATTTAATCGTAGAATATAGCATCCGCTTGGAATTGCTATTTTCTGTTCAGTTACAACATATCCATTCCAAACAACCGAGCCGGTCAGACTAAAGATTTGTAGCTTGCCTTCCATTTTGGAGATAATTTTAGCATTCTGTGTATAAGCTATGGTGG
>JBAWXL010000410.1:0-2656 GCA_037144095.1 Bacteroidota bacterium | reverse complement strand
TGCTTCTACCCGACAAGAGAGGTCTTTCTACCCGACATCACGCTGCTTCTACCCGACATCACGCTCTCTTGTCGGGTGAAAAAGCTATGTTATTAGCCTATAAAATCTTTATCAATTTAATATAATATTCAATAAATGCATATGGAATAATGAAAAAGGAAGGACGTAAAAGAGCCTAAAGCCCTCAAAGTTTGAAGAGCCTAAAGTTTGAAATGCCTATGTTTTAAGGGCTTTTAAAGTTTACTTAGCAGAAGCTATTCTTTTATTAATTTTCTCAATTCAATATTTTTCCCATTCTCAAGTTTCATCAAATAAACGCCTGCCGATAAATTGGATGTTGATATTGTTTTTTTATCAATTACATCTCCTTTTAAAACGATTTCACCTAACGAATTCAATAATTCATAATGAGTAACCTCTGAGTTTTCTTTAATTTCAATCAACAGCTCTGTTGCCATAGGGTTTGGATATACATTGACTGAGGTATTATTTATGTTTTCCTCAACACTCATCAGCGTAGCACAACCACTCGAAGTGGTTTCGCCATGATATGCCCATGCATTATTAACAGCAGCCACATGAATATAATAGGTGTGATTGGGAATAAGCCCGGTGAAAGAATGCGTAATGGTGGGTGCATAAACGTGAGTGATGCCGCTTCCAATTCCCCATCCACAGAATGTAGATGAATCATCTATTTGAACATAATAATCATAAGCCGATGTGCATGCTTCCCACGAAGCATTTATTTGCGTGGTCGATACTGCTGAGCAATTTACCCAGGTAGGTGCGGGCGGCATTTGTGAAAATGAGTTTAGGGAAGAACCCAAAATTAAAACGACTAAAAGAATCCTACAAATAGAAGGAGTCGAAACGTTTAACTTCGTCGAGATGTACTTTTTTTTCATAATTGAGGTTTTGATTTTAAATGTATTGTATTGTCTGAAATTGATTTATATTTTATGATTTATTTTAATATATAAGTCCTGCTAATATCATAATATTCCTAAAGTCTAACGCCAATCACCTAACGCCTAATGTCTAACGCCTTATCTCAAAATCATCACACTTCCTGAGTAACTTGCTTCTCTTCCTAAAGTATAGCTTTTCCATGTGAAGATAAAGTAGTAAGTTCCATCAGAAGCCCCTTCGCCAGACCATGAATTATCATAACTCGATTTTTCATACACTTTCTTTCCCCAACGATTGAACACTTCAAGCTTGTTTTCTTTCTCTGGTTTTAAACCCACAATTTCGAATTTATCGTTCACGCCATCTCCGTTAGGAGTGAATACGTTTGGAAACTGCAAACTCAATTCAATTACTACAGGATGTGTGATTGAATTTACGCAAGTATGATCAGAAGTAACCGTAAGCGTAACTTCAAATTCTCCATCATTTACATAAGAATGCGTAACTACAACTCCACTATTATCGGTATAAGAATCACCAAAGTCCCATTGCCATTGAGTAATCGGCACATTAGAATTCCCTGTGAAAATAATGGGAGTTTCCACTTCAGCACCCCACGGATTTGCATTGAAATCGATTATTGGAATAGGATACACAGTTGCATTTGCATTGGCTGTACTTACACAACCAAATGTATTGGTACCCGTAACAGTATAATTAGTAGTAACGCTTGGCGTAACAACCAAAGGATTGCTAGTTGCACCAGTATTCCAAACATAAGTGGCGGCTCCGGCAGCTGTTAGCGAAGCTGTTGCTCCCGAGCAAATAGGCACAGAACTTATGGTAATAGTTGGATTTGGATTCACTGTAACTATAGCTGTTGCACTATCCGAACAGTTATTAGCATCAGTCCCTGTAACATAAAACGTGGTAGTTTGAAAAGGAGAAACAATATACGGATTCCCATTATTACCATCATTCCAAATATAATTAACAGCTCCGGTTGCTGTAAGATTTGCATCATGCCCAAAACATATGGCAGCATTATTCACATTAACAATTGGGTTAGGATGCACAGTGACAATAGCAGTGGCACTGTCTGAGCAGTTGTTAGCATCAGTCCCTGTAACATAAAAGGTAGTTGTTTGAAATGGAGAAACAACATAAGGGCTTCCTGAATTACCATCATTCCAAACATAGCTCACTCCACCGTTTGCAATCAGATTAGCATCGAAACCCATACAAATAACCGGATTATTCACGGTGATATTAGGCAAAGGATGAACCGTTACTGTTGCGGTAGCCGTATCCGAACAGCCGAGTTTAGCACCAATTACGGTATAAGTAGTGGTTATTACCGGATTAACACTATAAGGATTTAAAGTATCTAAACTTGGATACCAGGTGTAATGCGATCCATTTACTGTAGAAGTGGCGGTTAAAGTAGCAGTTTCGCCCCAACAAATAACCGGATTATTGACCGTGACAACAGGCAATTCATTTACCGTTATCGTTGTAGAAGCAGTATCTCTACAACCCAGTGCATTGCCTATAACTGTATAGGTAGTTGTATTTATTGCGGAAATACTGATGGTATCTCCGTTTAAACCATTATTCCAACTAAAACCGGTTCCTCCTAAATTGCTTGAAGCAATTAATACAGCAGTATCGCCTGCACAAATCGTATTTGCCGAAGCCGTAATGCTGACAACAGGATTGGGATTGACTGTAACTATGATGTTTG
>JBAWXL010000409.1:0-2660 GCA_037144095.1 Bacteroidota bacterium | reverse complement strand
ATTTTAGATAACCGAACTTTTGGCGGTTGAGTACCTTTTATTGGATTCATAGTATACATTTATTTAAAATTTGAAGGTTGACTTTAAGGATAAATACGCGGTATCTTTACCCTTTCCTGTGGCTTTAGGATAGCTTCCTGCTTTAAAATAAGAGGTATCAAAGGAGAAAGATAGATTTTTTGTTTGTTGATAGTTGGTTTCAACATCATATAGTTCACCCAATGATTTTTTCGTTGAACTAAAGAGCAAATTAGGTCTTGGTCTGTTTTCGACCATTCCAGGTGAATAAGTCCCGTCTTGATTACTATTTCTTGCCAGAAAAAATACCTGTGCCAGAATGTTTAACTTTTGTACAGGGTTTATTTTAAAATACGGATATAAACTTATCACGTTTGTAGCTCCAATAGGAACTGCCAGACCATAAGCAGGTTTGGCATACAATAAATTGTAGGTATTTAATTGGTTGTCTTTACTATTTTTATCTCCTGACGCTGCATTAGCCGCAAACCCAATAATTCCTTTTTCCCGGGGAAGCACAAGTATATTTACATCAGCCAGAACATTATAGGCGCGAATAGTTAAATCATCGAACTTGCCTGATTGATAAGCCCCCTCCACTTCAAAATTTATTTTATTGAGATTTGAAAACAGGCGAGCGCCATAGGTTTGTCTGTTTTCAAAACCAGTTTGATAGTTGTATTTTCTCAATCTGGATTGAAAATTAACCACGAAATAATCCAATCCTATTTTTATGTTGGAAAAATATTGTGTTCCATAAATGCCTATCAATCCTTCTTTGAAGTGTTCGTCATCAAAAACATATTTTTTGGAAATCACTTTGGAAACTGCGAAGAAATCAATACTTCCGTTTTTCAATCTAAAAAGTTTTAGGTGCCAAATCAGATCTTGTTTTCCAATCTAAAAAATTTTAGGGGACCAAATCAGATCTTGTTTGGCTTCTCAAAAACGCTGAATAATATGATCATATATTATAAAACTAAACGACGTAAACCTGCACCAAATGGCAATTGATTAAATTATTAACCTAATACAATATAATCTAAGAAAATATTTTTGTGGCATTTTTTCACTGCCATTTTTTATCACAAAAAGCAGCCAACTTAATCATCGTTAAATTCGTTTCAAAATATACCATTTTAAGCTCAAAATAATTACTTTTAAAGCTTATAAAACATCAGAAATGAGCTCAATTATCATGTGGTATTAGCTTAATCATTTGAATGGAGCTAATAATATCTTATTATATAGCTCAATATCTCAAGGAATTGAGCTATATTTGTTCTATTTATGAGCCATAAATAATATACCATGGTGGAACCAAAGAAAAAAAGCATACTTGAATTCATTAAGGAAAACCAAGGTTCTTCTTCTAAAGAAGTATTTGATGGATTAACTATTGAGATTGGTTATTCAACAGTAAAAAGAATACTTAATCAGTTGGGGAATGATGGTTTCATCAAGACTGAGGGAACTGGAAAGGGAACAAAATACTTTATATCTCCTTCGTATGAAGTGTTAAACCAGATCGATATAGAGCGTTATTTTGAGAAGGAAATCGATGAAAGAATAATTAAAAATGGGTTCAATTTTACTCTAATTCCCAAAGTTCTGTCAGAAATAGAGCTATTTAAAAAAGATGAATTGAATCGTTTAATTCTGCTTCAGGAAAAGTTCAAATCGAACATCTCAAAACTTTCAGAATTTGAATATTCAAAAGAAATGGAACGGTTAGCAATTGATTTAAGTTGGAAGTCATCACAAATTGAGGGAAATACTTATACATTACTCGAAACTGAAAGATTGCTAAAAGAAAAGGAAACTGCGGCAGGAAAGAAAAAGGATGAAGCAACAATGCTTCTAAACCACAAGGATGCTATTGATTTTATTGTTTCCAATTCGGATTACCTTTCGCCACTAACAATTTCAAAAATTGAAGATATACACCGTATATTAATAAAAGACCTGGGTGTTGACCGAAATATTCGTAAAGGAAGGGTTGGTATTTCCGGAACCAATTACAGACCACTTGACAACGAGTATCAAATAAAAGAAGCACTTCAGGATATGTGTAATTTAGTTATTTCGAGAAATTCAGTATTCGAAAAAGCGTTGCTTCTACTTGTATTAATTTCATACATCCAACCATTTGTTGATGGAAATAAAAGAACAGCAAGAATCATAAGCAATGCCATGTTAATAGAAAACAACTATTGTCCAATCTCTTTTAGAACCGTTGATTCAGTGGAATATAAGAAGGCTATGCTAATATTTTATGAACAGAATAATGTCACAGCATTTAAGGAAATTTTCATAAATCAATTTGAATTTGCCGTTTCAACTTATTTTTAGGAAGAGTAATAAAAAAGATAAGCGTTACATGAATAAATCATATAACGCTTATACTTTTATTGCATAATCGCTATTATACCAGTATGACAGATTTTGGCATAGCCACGAATTAGTTTTGCATCAAAATAATTTGAAGCCATGAATATACTGGATTTTTTCGAAAAATTTAAAGATGAAAAGACGTGTAAAGAATACCTTAGAGATTTAAGGATGAAAGAAGGAGTTGTCTGTAAGCATTGTGGAAGTAAGAAGCACTACTGGCTTGCCTCTAAGTGGCAGTTCCAGTGCTC
>JBAWXL010000408.1:0-2666 GCA_037144095.1 Bacteroidota bacterium | reverse complement strand
AGATAATACAATTATATCTTAGCTTTATGTCCAATTTTTGGGGAGTATCATAGTATTACAAAACACTGGCTGTTTTCAATAGTACAAATGCACAACACGCATTATTAATGACTTGCGGATTATTTAGACAATTATGTGAGAACGGTATGTCAATTTCGGCAGGTACAAACGAATTTCAAATAAGGTCAAAACATAGTTACAAAGCTATTCCCAAAATAACAGAACTTTTTTATGAAAGGTTATCATTGATAAATTCATCATACATCAGGCAGATAGAATATATTAAGTCACTGGAAAATAAAGAAATGTCTGCTTATACCTGTTTTAGAAGCCTCACGTATGATACAAATGGAAATCAACTGGCAACGATGCTAGAAGTTTGTATCAGGTTAAGTAAATACCTGCTAACGAGTAAAACAGATAAAATAAAAAAGGAAGATTACTCTGAAAATCAATTAAAATCGTTGAAACAGCCAGTTAAATTTCTTGAAAGAGATCCTGATTGTGAAGATTTGCAATTGCCACTCATAACGATTTACAACTGTTATACAGAGCTATTTAAAAACAGAAATTCCGCCATAAAAGAAAAAGAAAATATCCGCATTGCCGAAGTACTTGCAAAGCATATGTAGTTTAATATTTTCAAACCATTTCATTTTAAGTGTCCCATATTGTGGCTTTGTTGATATTTAGCTTTGCCGAAAAAAAAACGAAAATGCAAGATATAACCTTTCTACTTTCTGAATTAACAACCAACATCTATCGGGCAAAACAAATGAAACCCGGTATTTCAGGCTTTGAAACGGGCTTTGCAGGGTTTGATACACTAACTTCGGGCTTACAAAAATCAGAACTGATTCTTCTGTCAGGTCCTTCAGGTATGGGACTTACACCCTTCGCTTTATCGATTATTCGTAATAAAATAAAACAAGACCCATCTGTAGGGATTGTTTACTTTTCTACACTCTTATCTGAAATGCAGATTCTTACTATGTTGGTTTGCGGAGAAATTGAGATAGATATCTCTACGCTTAAAAGTGGACAATTTAATTCTGAGAAACAAAAACTTCTGGATAGCTTTATTGAGAAATGTAAAAAGAGTAATATTTATATTGATGATACACCCAATCAAAGTTTAGATGAAATTCTTTCAAAAATTGAAGACATAAGAGATTCATACAGAATTGATTGTATCATTATTGATAGTTTAGATCAATTCTGTAACAATAAAATATCGATTGAAGATGGATTGAAAGCATTAAAAGATATTGCAAAAATAACTTGCCTACCGGTTATTGCTTTGCTTGAAACGAATGTGCTGAAAGTAATGAATGCGAGTTTAGATTTAATGGATATTAGCCCTCAGGTGAAAAGGTATAAACAGGTTGATATGCATTGTTTGCTTCACCGTCCTGAATATTACCAAATTACAGAGGATGAATCAGGACAATCGGTTTTAGGGGATGCGGAGCTGTTTATTATCCAAAACGAAGCTAATACAGGGTCTGTAAAATTCAAATTTGAGTACTCTTTTTATAGGTTTCGAGAAAAAAGCCAAGAGCATACACTATGAAAAAACTAAAAAACTCACATACGCCATCGGAAATCCGAAGATTGCTGGTTGCTCCTTCCTTTGGGATAAAAAAATGGAATCTGAGGTTTATTCGGGTTAGCCTGAAGTTCCTCTATCTGTCATTAAAAGCAGTATTGATACATTTAAAACAACATATAAAAACAACTTAAAATCAATGCCTTATGCCAAATTTTTATTGTGAGTATTGCGGAAGAAAATTTTCGACCGTGGCTTCATTAGCTGTTCAAAGCTGTCCGAATCATCCCAACGGAATGAGTAAAGGAAAACACAGATTATATCAGGGTACTGAAAAATCGCAATACACCTGCGAGTATTGTGGCAGAACTTTTAGCTCAATTATGTCAATGACTGTTCAGAATTGTTCCTACCATCCAAACGGTATGGGAAAAGGGAAACATTCGCCGGCTTTATAATTTAGACTATGAATGCTGATAATACGGTTTTTCTTTTTCTGGACGATTGCAGAATTCCTTCGGACTCTGCTAAGTATATGCGCCAACGAAATATTGATAGTAGCATTTATTTGAAAAACTGGATTATTGTAAGGTCGTATAATGAATTTGTGGAGTGGATTGAGCAAAATGGGCTGCCGGATGTGATTTCGTTCGATCACGACTTAGGCAATGACTTGTCGGGTATGGATTGTGCTAAATGGCTGATAAACTATTGTTTGGACAATTGTAAATCATTGCCACTCTATGCAGTCCATTCGGCTAATCCACCCGGAGCAGCGAATATTGAGGGATTGTTCAAATCATTTCAAAAGAGTATTTAAAAAAATAACAATACTGTGCTATATTTTAGCACAACTATTATGTATTTTTGTTTCCTAAAATCAAATTCTTATGGCAAAAAATTTATTCCCTCGTTATATTTGGCTGGTCGATACAATTTACCGTTCAGGTAAAATTACTTTTGAAGAACTAAATGCCAAATGGTTGCAGAATTCTATGTCGAATGGGAAGAAGATACCAAATAAAACATTTCATAATCACCGCACAGCCATTGAAGAAACCTTTGATATCAATATAGAATGTAATAAAAGTACATACGAGTATTACATTGATAATGC
>JBAWXL010000407.1:0-2687 GCA_037144095.1 Bacteroidota bacterium | reverse complement strand
CATTCTGGGCAATACTTCTTGCCTATCTGGCATCAGGCCAAATTCAACGCAGAGCGTCACTCTCCACCTGGCTCTATCTTGCAACAGCACCGCTCTATGTGCTTTGGAAAATTCCGATTTATATGGGGATGATGCTGAAAAACAAAACCAATGAATGGGTCAGAACGACTCGGGAAACCAGCAATAAGAGCAGCAATTGCTGATAAAAAAACAGGGAATTATGAAGAATAACGTAAAGGTACTCTTAATTATAGAGCAATGTAATCCTGAGTGGCCATCGGTACCGCTTGTAGGATATTCATTCTATAAACACATCAGCCAACTCGTAGACACAACACTGGTCACTCATGAGAGGAACAAAGCCGCAATGGATAAAGCTCACCCGGAGAGAGATATTGTATACATCCCCGAAAGTAAATTTATCAAGAGCTACTACAAAATAGCCGCTAAATTAAGCCAGATAAAGGGGAAGATAATTTGGCCTTTATACAATACGCTTACCTATCCAATTTATGCGGAGTTTAATCATCAGGTATACGCTAAGTTTAAAAATTCGATTCTTGGTGGTGAATATGATATTGTTCATGCACTAACCCCTATTCTGCCCCGTTATCCTGTAAAGGCTATTAGAGCATGTAAAAACACGCCATTCATTTTGGGACCGGTAAATGGCGGGGTTCCTTTTCCGAAAGGGTTTCAAGCTGTAGCACGTCAGGAGTTCTCGTATTTTAACTTTCTCCGCCTTATTGGCCGATACATCATCCCGGGCTATAGAGAAACCTACGAGAAAGCCGACTACATTCTTTCCGGCTCTACGTATACCATGAACCTTATTAAAAATCTCTTTGAGATTAAAACCAAAAAGATTGAACTGTTTTATGAAAATGGAATTGATGATTTATTTATAAAACACGAAACGAAAACAAGCCGGATTGATAAGAGCTACAAGAAAACAATAAATCTTCTCTTTGTTGGGCGCCTGGTACCCTATAAAGGTGCAGATATTCTCATCGAAGCCATAAGCAATCTGAACCTATCCATACAGGAAATAATTAAACTCACCATCGTTGGGGATGGACCTGAACATAAAGCCCTTAAAAATCAGGTTAGCAAGTTGAGCCTTAACGATAAAGTGAATTTTACCGGATGGGTAGAGCAACAGGAAACGGTAAGCTACTACAGAGATAGTGATATATTCTGCTTTCCCTCAGTCCGTGAATTTGGCGGAGCCGTGGTATTGGAAGCCATGGCAAATGGCCTCCCTTGCATTGTGATTAATAATGGCGGAATTGCAGAATATGTTACCGAAGAGACGGGCTTTAAAATCGACCCAATATCGAGAGATTTTGTAGTTAAAGAATTAACAGAGTGTATTGCAAAATTAGTTCAGAATGACGACCTGCGCAATGGCATGTCAATGAATGCTATACAGCGGTCCAGGGATTTCTCTTGGAGTGCAAAGGCCGAGAAGATAGTAAATATTTACAGCAAATTATTAGAGTCAAAAGCACATTGAAAACAAATTATAATAGTTGTGTCAAAGCCATAAGAAAAATCGAGCAATAATATAACTTATTACCTTTGGCTTGATTGGATCAGAATTGTATTAACTGGCATAGCAATGATTATGCTCATCGGGCTTACATGGCTGGAATGAGGTAGTCGGGCACTTATAACAATGAATCTCGCTTATAGAACCATTGTTATATGAGTAATTATTGGCTTCATTTTGAATAATTCATATATAAATCATTTTTTATGAAGATAGTCGAATTTTTTGATAAAGTACTTATCATCAATCTTCCGGAAAGATTGGATAGAAAAAACGAAACAATTAAAGAATTTAAACGCCAAAAATGGCCTATTGAGAACACAGCTTTTTTTAGAGCTATTCGTCCGGATGATTCCGCCGGATTTGAGAACCCAGGGGTCAAAGGATGTTTTTTAAGCCATTTAAGCGCAATACGTGAGGCCAAAAAGGAGCACAAAAAGAACGTGCTAATTATGGAAGATGACGTGGCTTTTATAAAAGATATCAATAATAAATGCGATGATGTATTAGAGGAAATAAGTCGCACTAAATGGGATTTCATATACTTCGGCCATGAATATCCCATCAGCGCAAATTCTTCAAATAAAATCATTAAAATAACTGAGCCCATGAGACTTGCCCATTGTTATGCCGTAAATGGATGTGTATTTGACAGGTTTATACTTTTTTTAGAAGAACTGCTTAAAAGACAACCCGGTGATCCTTTGGGTGGGCCAATGCACTATGATGCAGCGATATCAACGTTCAGAATTCAAAATCCTGATATTAACACCTATATTGTAAACCCAAGCCTTGGGTACCAGAGAAGTTCACGTACAGACTTGCATGCATTGTCATACTGGGATAAATCACCTCTACTGAGCCCATTTATAGCATTTATAAGAAAAGCTAAAAACACGGCAAAAACAATCTCCCAATAATTTGAATTTTTTTATAAAAATGCCCGAAGTTAACAAAATGCTGTTAGTACTTCCTGTCCCAATCAGGATTATAAATGATAAAATTCATGTTGAATTTCAGGCACATCATGGCATAAGAAGATGGCTCGACTCTTTTGATCGCTTGATTATTGCCGCTGCTGTCGTTCCGGAATTTATTGCATTAAATCTTACTGAGATGGCATGGTTACCTGTTG
>JBAWXL010000406.1:0-2712 GCA_037144095.1 Bacteroidota bacterium | reverse complement strand
ATGGAAATATTCAATGTCGGTTTATCGGCATTGAATGGATTTTTAGTTGGAGAACAAGTCCTCCCCGAAAGGGAGAGGACTGTTTGATTAGGATAGTATTCCTGCAAAATATGCGAATAGATCAGCAAGCCATAATTTGTCTTACTCAAAATTTGCTGTTTATTTATCGCTTCCATTATTACGGATTTTAAACATGGTGTAGTTATCCTTCAAAATTCGCTGAATGTCTTCAGTGCGGTAATAGAGTTTGTTCCCAATACGGGAAAATGGCAATGTGCCATTTGTTCGCAGTGTTTGCAGGGTTCTGGGGCTAATGTGTAACAATAGCATTACATCTTGGTTGTCAACCCATTCTTTGCTCAAAACTTCGCATGAAGTTTGGGTGTTAGTAAGTTTGGATTCAATAGAATTCAGGGCTTCAAAGATTTTGCAATTGCTCGGACACGTACATGAATGCTGTCTTTGTTGCTCAAACTGATAGAAAATGCTTTCGGGGCAGCAACGAAGTTCTTCCAGAATTTCGTCTAATCGGCGGCGTTGTTTGTTGTCGTTCATTTTGCAATCCTCCCTTTTTTAACTACAAATTCTGCTGCTTCAGATCTAAGTTCCGCTGCGGTTTTGCGCCTGCCTGACTTTAGCCATTCGTCAATCTCTGACTTTAGGAACATGAGCTTCTTCCCGTGTTTGTGATTAGGAATTAGCCTTTGTCCTACCCATGCATAAACAGTGGGAGCTGCCGGGTGGTCGGGGTGGTATTCCTGCAATTGTTGCAGATTGAACCATTGATCGGATTCAGGCTTTTCTGATTGATTCAGTGAAAGTGCAGATTCCAGCCTTTCTACCTGTTGGATAAGGTATGCCATAGCTTGCGGCAGTTCGTTGAAAGAAATTTGTTCTGAAAACATAATGATACTGTTTTCGGCGATTGGGCTTCCTTCTGTGCCAATAAAAAGAAAACCACGACTTCAATTGAAATCGTGGTACAAAAAAATACCAAATAATACCCTACAACTGGTTGTACAACCGGTTGAAAATTAATATTGCTTTTGCTTATCTATTGATATTGATATGTTTAGAGCATTAAATAATTCATTTGCTTTTTCAATGTCTTTTGTGTGGTGTTTAGGATTGAATGATATTCCATTTTGCACATCATTGTAAATACTTTTGTGAGAGTTCCCTGTAACAAATCCAATAAATTTACATATATCTGTAAGATCATTCTGGGCAGTACCTTTATCTAATAGTTTTAGGAGCTCCATTATTGCTACGGATTTTACTTTTAAAGTAGCTTTATCCATACTATTTTCAGCTTCTTGGTTATCATTCATATCACTTTGTTGTACAGTAGCTTGGCGGAGGAGTTTTATTTTATTTTCCAGATTTCCGCAAATGTCCTCTGGATATTGTTTTGAGTATAGAGTGTAATTGATAATTTCCAATACTTCAGCAGCTCGTTCATTTGGGAACTTGTGATCTTTTAGTGCGTCCACTATATCATTGACATTAATAGCTGGGCTGTTCTTTTGAGAAATTTGACGTTGAAGATATTGAATTTGCATTTTCAATAAGTCTAAATATGCTTTGCTTGGGTTTGGTAAATTCTCCTCCCTTTTTAATTCTTCAACATATTCAAGGAATTGCTCTTCGAAACTTTTACTCGAAAGCATTGTTCGTAATTTATCAAATTTCCAAGAGAAATGTTTTTCACAGGCTAACCATTCTTCTTCTGATAATTTTTTTTGTTCCTCTTTTGGCTGTTCTTTTTCAATACCATAAGCAGTCGGGTGATTAGTCTGATTCTCTTTAAGTTTTAAAACCGCTTGTTCAAATGGCTCGAAATATGGTTTAGCATCGTCATTGTAAGCACCTTTATCTTTAATAACAGACAAACAGTCTTTCTTATCAGGGCAATCAATAGCCATGACCATATAAACGCAAGCAAAAATTACTGTGGCCTCGTACCAACGGTTGGCATTGTACTCATAGTCTAGATTTAACGCATGTCTTATTGGTTGATTATGTATATCTGTGTTTTTCTTGCCACGAATGTGTTTAACGTCATCCCACATCTCATTAATAAATGCTTCAGGGAATTCTTCAGTTTTTAATTTTTCGGTAATTGTGCTAACACAATTAAAAAGCGTTGTTTGCGAAAGTGAATCTTCCTTTATTCTTTCAGTTGTTTCTGTTTCATTTTGGTAAAGTCTAATAACAATACCAAAGGTAGCTCGTTCACTCATAGTGAAATTTCTAAAATCACTTTTTGATTTAAAAATGTTCTTTACATTCATGTGGGTATTAGTTTTTGGATTATTTATTTGATTATGTTAATTTTAATTGTGTTAGCTGCTTTCTGTTTTGTTTCGTCGACAATCTTTGCATAGATTTGGGTTACTTTCAAATCTTTATGACCAAGCATTTTGCTTACAGTATAAATATCGGTGCCATTGGTTAATTGCAAAGTGGCAAAGGTGTGGCGGAAACAATGGAATGTGATTTTCTTGTTTATCCCTGCTGATTTTACCCAGTGTTTGAGCGGTGACGATATCCAAGCGGAATCGGGCAACTTTTCAAAAACAAGTGCATTGGGTTCTCCTCTTTCGCCACATATTCCAAAGGCTTGCTCTGAAATAGGCATATATTCAACTCCTTTTGTTTTCTTCTGGGTGAAATTGATTTTATACAATGAACCATCAAAAACGAGTTCTT
>JBAWXL010000405.1:0-2746 GCA_037144095.1 Bacteroidota bacterium | reverse complement strand
CCGATTTGGCCAAATTTGATTATAAAGAAATCGCAATCGTTGAGAAGCTGTTTACGGCGTGGTTTAGGCAGGGGTTGCCGGAGGCTTTCTCTGACGATGGAGTGAAAATTTCGCTTAATACTCAGAGCGGGCTTGTTTTTCTGTTGAATGCTAAATTGCAAGCGGTCAAACTTGACGGGGACGGGCTGGTGATATTTTTTATCTGCCCTTATTGCGGGAATGAGGTTTTTCCCGATAAATTACTGGATGGCGCAAAACCTAAGACCGGAGAAACCATTAAGGAAAATAGGCGGTGAGGTATGGACAGTCAACTTGTGCGGGCGGTGGGGTACGGACGTTGCAGCACCAGCGAATTAAGGCAGGATGTTGAGCTACAATTAAAAGAACTCCGGCGGTATTGTGAGGCGTTCGGTTGGGCCTATGATGAGGTCTGGGAGTATGGCAGCGGGTACAAGGCCGATAAACAGCCGAAGCTTGATGAAATTTTAGAGCGGATACGCCTAAAACATTATAATGTAATTCTGGTTTATTCTGTCGACAGATTTTCTCGACAATCCCCGAGCAAAATTAATGCTCTTTTGGATACGATAGTTGAGCAGCATAAATGCCGATTCATTGCACTTCAACAGGGGATTGATAGCGAGAATGAATTAACGTGGCATGTCGTTAAGCCGTTATTTACATATTTTGCGAATAAGTATTCAAAAGATTTGGGGGATAAAGTTAGAAAGGGCATTGCTTTAAAAAAGTCCAAGGGGGCCTATAACGGCGGGCGTCCGACCAAAAGGCTTGATTTACACCTTGCCGAGGAATTTAAGGCCAAGGGGCTGAGCTTGCGGGCCATTGCCGAGGCCATGAATCAGGAGAGGCCAAAACAGGAGCGGGTTAGCTATTCCAGCATCCGGCGACTGTTTCAAAAAGCCATGTGAAAATTGATGCGTAAAAGGGCGTCATTTCCGGCTGTTCTAAAAAGGTCTGTTTTTGAAACGCTGTCTGGCATTGGTGGCGGTCAGAACGGGGCCAATTATGGCGGGGGTGGTGGTCACGGGGCAGGGGCCAAGGAAGTTCTAATAAATTGTCGTGATGTACCGATTATGTACCAAAATGTACCGAAAGTGTACCATTTTGTACCAAATCCGTACCAAATTGTACCTTTTTTGTACCTTTTGGTACCGAAAATCAGCCTTTTTGAAGATGAAATTTGAGTTTGTGTTTTCATAAGTAATTGCAAATAAACAAAGTATTTATTTAATTAGGCAATAAAACTTCTTTTCTATCGTCCGTGAGAGGGTGTTTAGCCATATAAAACGGGTAGGCCGGGAGAAAACGGCTATTGTTTCGATACGCTTTGCCAAAATAATAAGATTTCCCGGCCTTGGTTGGTGGTAAGGGGAGGGGGCAGTTTTTTCTCAAATTTCTAATTGCTTATATTATGATATTCAATTTGAATAACTTAATTCAATTTATTTATGATTAAGTATCTTATTTTTTATCTAACAATTTATTGTACAGATTAAGGTATAAGTTTGATTTATATTCAGAACGATTACAGTCTTATTCTTACGCTTCGCTTGTAAATATGTATAGCTTCGCTTATATTATCTCGCTTCGCTCGAAGAGAAAATCTTAAATTTTGGCTTAAAAACAGAAAATAACAGGCAACTGTCGTATGGTTGTTAAAGTGAAGAGTTACATTCTTTGTCGTTCAATACAGTCTAAATGCGTTTAAATGGCCTAGGAGGAGCGATTGCTATCTAAAACGTAGCTTGGTGTGCCTTGACAGGTGTTCATGGCTTTAAGAGCCATCTACGGCCTTGGGAGAGCCAAGGATTATGGGCTTTGCTATAACTATTTTATCTGTTATGTGTGTTTTAGGGTAAATTATTTCTAAATAAGAGGTATTTTAAAAGACTCTTGAATTTTGGCATTGGCATGGTGGGTATAAGTTCATGGCGGAAGATTATCTATGAGTTTCCGCTCTAAAATGATGGCTTTTAATCTCTATGCCGGGCTTGTTAGCTGGCAATGTCGCCTGTTTTATGAAAAGTTGAAAATTCTTTGCTTTATATTATAAAGGAAAGCCTGAAACGAAAACGTTTTCTAAAATGGCACTCTAAAAAAATATTTGTTCCTTCTCACTGTTATTCAAGGAGATAGGGCATTGCTGTGTTGTGCTCTCGTCGAGAGTGAAAAATGGTATTGCCAAAATCATGTGTTATCCTTCCTGAATAGAGCGGTGATTTGAAGAGTATTGCTCCGCTATACAAATGTGCTAAAAGGCGTCGGCATTTATTAAATCCGTGCCAAAAGGTTTAGGTTCATTATTTGCTCTTTACAGCATGTTGGCTTCAGCGTGTGACAGCTCATTGTTGTATACGTTGAACAGATTCACAGTGGTTGCATTTAGGTTTTTAAGGCTCTCTTAAAAACCTGCTTACTTCGGCGTCCACTTTAAAAAACGGGCTAAAGGGTAGACGACCCAGTGTCTATCTAAAAGAGATAGGTGCTGGGTTTTTTTATTTTAATTCTGGCCAATCACAGAAGGGAGGAAATCAGGCCGACAGTTCAAGGTGTTAATTAAACTATAAACCGGAGGATAACAAAATGAATACGAATGATGTCACTTCAGAGATTAAACTTTACGTCGAGAATAGGCTCTCAAAGCTTGATTATGATTGTTTGCAAATAATTGAATGCGAATTCCGATGACTTCGTCCGGTCATTCCGATGAACTTCATCCAGCCTT
>JBAWXL010000404.1:0-2753 GCA_037144095.1 Bacteroidota bacterium | reverse complement strand
GTTTCCAATTTATTAATTTCCAATAAGCAATTATCTCAATCTTAAGCCCCTTTAGAAGTGTATATTCTAAATAATATTTTTTGGTAATTCATTGTATTTGTGTATCTTTGTACTTATTAATCAACGCCTAACAAGCACTCGTATTTGATAATTTTTTCCTAAGTTTTATCAAATGTGTAATGTTTGTGTAACGTAAAGTGTAACGTAAGTATGAAATACATTTCAATTATCCTTTACAAAAGCACCCTTTTAAAGAGTGGTGAACACCCGATTGTTTTGAGAATTACAAAAGACCGGGTTCGGAAATTCATCAGTTTAAACCTCTCTGCCACTCCCGACCAGTGGAACGATGAGTTTTCTCAATTCAAGAAAGACAAACGGATCAATCCGGATTACGAGAAAAACAATGCATACATCAGCGGCCAGTTTTTAAAAGCCAAAGATGTCATTGATGAATTCGACCGCAACAAAATCGACTGGACCTTAAACCAATTCGAAGAAGCATTCCTTCATCGTGCAAAGAAGGGCAAAGTTAAGCCTTTTTTTGAAAACCACATACAAGTATTGAAAAATACTGGTCATATTGGTAATGGCAAGAATTATGAACGGGCATTGTCAATTCTCGAAATCTTTGATAAAAAATTCGATAAAAGAATGTTTTCTGAAATTGACATCAAGTATGTCCGGGATTTTGATGCATTTCTTCAAACGCCTCGTGAATCCGTTTTTAAATACTCGAATGGAACAACACGGGTAATACAGCGTAAGGGCTGTTGTGGTAATAGCCGCAAGGGTTATATGAAACAACTTCGATCTATTCTCAATTTGGCCATAGAAGCAAAGGAAGCAAGCCGTTCCACGTACCCATTTGGAAAAGGAGGTTTTGAAGTAGCCAAATTGGAAGAAGAAACAGAAAAAAGATATTTGCCATCTGAATACCTGAAAAAAATCAAATCAGCTACCGAGTTATCAGAGAACTTGCAATTTGCCCGATTAGTGTTTCTGTTTTCATATTATTGCTATGGGATGAGCTTTGTAGATATAGCCCACTTAACTCCCGATAATATCAAAAGGCTTGAAAACGGTCAATATATCGTTTATAAGAGACAAAAGACTCAATACAGCAAAAAGTCAAAGTCCATCAGCATAAAACTCACAGATGAACTTCAGGCAATCATTAAGGAGCTTTGCAGAATTCAAGCTCAAATTGAAAACTATCTTTTGCCAATAGTATCACGCAAGGGATATACCGGAGAGAAATTATACAAACACATTCACAATAGATTAAGTATAATAAACAACGACCTTGACGAAATGGCTAAAAAACTGGGTATTGACGATATAAATCTAACTTCGTATGTCAGCCGTCACACTATGGCAATGACCTTGCAAAACAATGGTGTGAAACGTGAGCTGATTTCTCAGTTCTTAGATCACAAAGACATGAAAACAACTAACATATATCTTGATAGCTTTGCAAATTCTGAAATTGACGAAGCAGCTAAAATTTTGTAATTCAATTGTAATAAATATGTAATAATTATACAATATATACGTTAATACATTAAATGACATGCTAATCCATGTCATTTTTTTTGCCTATAATAGCCCCATAATCTAACTAAAAAAAGATATTTAAAACTATGATTAACAGAGACCTCACAGACCAATATTTGCGGAGTTTTGATGAACTTGCTGAAGCTATTTATTTATGCTGGTATAATTCATTTTGTAAAAAAACTAAACAGATTAATGAAGAAAAACTAAGAACGCAGATTCGTTCATATGGTTTTTATCCTTTTGAGAAGAAAACTAAAAAAGAACTTCCACTTTGTTTTAGAGTTAAATTAAGATTCAAAACACTAACTTGGGTCAATAATCTTACTAACGTAATTGCAGAAGATATTTTATGTGAGTCTACTGAGCTATATATGTTAGCAATTAAAGATTTGAGAAAGAGATTATTTAATCTTAAAAACAGAGAAGAAAGAATTGCCCTTGCAAATGTCATTTTATTAGATCTGGATAAAAATTGTGTCCACAATGAAAAAGTAAATATTGTAGAGCTTAATTCTAGGCTTAAAGAATTATTTGAATACATCTTAGATCAAAATTTTATTACAGAAGACAATGTTACAACACTAAATGATGGATATAAAGTTTATCCAATTTATGACCTGACAGTTCGATTACTAAACCATTTTGATTTTATCGACAAATTAATTGAATTGTTTTTGTGTTTTAATATTTGTCTGATTTCGTTGGCTGAAAAAGCAAACTGCAATTTATTTATTTTCAACAAAAGCAATTATGACTTAAGCCCGAATGAAGATTTACAATTAACCTCCCAGCCTAAGTTTAAAACTAAACTTTCAGATGAATGTCTATTCAAAATCATGCATTACCTTTCAGATAAAAAGAAGTTGATAAATCCAAATGCTGATTGTTGGCTGTTTTGGTTTAATCTGAAGGATGTAAAGAACCCTGAATATTTAATATGGGACGGCTCTCCCACATTACTTTCAAATGTAATTCAACACCTCTGTAGTGAAAGCATTGCATTTACTGTTAAAACTGCTTTTAATACTCCAGTTTATGTTAAACCAACTAAACATAAATATGAACGAAGCACAATGTATAAAGAAATAGAACAGATTATAACCATTTCAATGAAAAAAAACAGCTAAAAGTCCGACCCTACATATTCCGGTGATACCCGTTCACGTTTTCCGGTGATATCCGTTCACTGTTTG
>JBAWXL010000403.1:0-2771 GCA_037144095.1 Bacteroidota bacterium | reverse complement strand
ATAATCTCTTCTTTCCTCAACTGGGTGCGTGAATACACATCCCCATGTTTTTTTGTAATGGGCGTAGGCATAGTTTCATTGAATAAACCAAAAGGATGTGAAGCGCGAATATCTCTTTCAACCCCTGCCATGCGTGCCGACATGCCCACTGCTCCAATTTCCAACACCTGCTTGCGACTCACTACACCAGTTTTCTCCAATCGCGAAAGTAAACTGGGTAATGTTTTCATTCTATCCCACATCTCATTAAAATCGGGTTCGTATTTTGAGAAGATGTCAGATAATCTTGCACCCAATTCAGGAGTAAATGCATAGAAACTATTAAACGGGCGAATCAAACTCTTCCCTAAACGGTTGCCACACCATTCCTGCACGAAATTTACCATAGGTGTGCGCAAACGACCCAACACTGCATTGCCCAATTGATAAGCTACATCAGTGCAAATGGCTGCCATATCGCCGGTATGCATAGCTATGCGTTCAATTTCCATAGCTACATTTCGTTGCCAAGCCAATTCTTCTGGTGTTTTTATGCCACAAATGCTTTCCCAAAGCCATGCAAAGGCTGAAGCATGTGCTGTAGCACTATCTCCTGCAATACTTTCAGATAAAGCAATGCGTTTATTCAAATGGGACTTTGATATAAACAACTCTTCAACCCCTCTATGCTGATAACCCAATTGTATTTCGAGATGAAGAATGCGTTCGCCATTACAGATAAAGCGAAAATGTCCGGGTTCGATGATTCCTGCATGAATTGGACCTACTCCCACTTCATGCAACTCTTCACTTTCAATTTGAAAGAATGGGTAATCGGCAATTTGATGATTATTCGTTCTGTTTTTAGCATATCGTAAAGGCTTAAACCAGGGATGATCAGTAAAAACAATGCCAAAATTCTCATGTATCTCTCTTTCGAATACATTAAAAGAAGAGATTTGAGCTGAAAGCGAAGGTACACTTGCTTGCTTGGCAGATTTCCATGATAATATCTTTAATTTTCCGTCTCTATCGTCGGCAATGCAACAAATTAGGTGGAGATCATTTCCCTGGGGATAAGCAAAGTAGTTTACACAATGAACTTCTTCTGCAATAAACAAACTTATCACTGTGTCGAAGAAATCCTGATAGCTAAGAACAGGAATCGATTTGATTGGAATGCTTTGTTGATTATATATTTCAGTATAGTTCATTGCGTATTATATAAAACAATTTTGTATGAATTCAACAAAGGTTTGTGGGGGAAAGTAGCCCAGCCAAATGCTTGCCAATAACAACAATATAATGGGTAAAATTTGTACGAAACCTACCTTTTCTTTCACTTCAATCGGATGGTCATCCTTCGAAAATATCATACTCAAAGCATTTCGGCTAAAAGAGAATATGATAAATGTAAGTAATAAGAATAAAACAATCATTTCCCAATGATGTTCGGAAATAAATAAGCTTTTAAAGATTAAAAACTCACTCACAAATAAACCCGATGGGGGAACAGCACCTAAAAACAAGAGTAACATCAATAGTACTAAAGCCGAAGCTGGATGTTTCCCGAAATAATCTTTTATCCCATTCATCTTATAGGTTTGAAAATGGTGAAAAACAGCGCCTAAATGGAAGAAAAATCCTGATTTCAGCAATGAATGTAAAATGATATGAAGGAAAACGGCATAATAAGCAGCTCCTCCATTGGATAAACCTATGGCAACAATTCCAATATGTTCTAAACCTGAGAATGCTCCCAGACGTTTTAGGTTTCCAACGAAAAGCATATACACCGCTGCAATTAAAATGCTCAATAAACCTGCCCACATCAAAATGGAACTCATCCAAACACCAATATCGGCAAAGGAGAAAGCGTGAAAGAAGCGAAACAAGGCAATAAAACCTGCATTCATCAAGGCAACTGAGATGAAAGCCCCAACAGGTGAAGGTGCTACAGTCAAAGCATCCACTTTAATGGTTTGGAGAGGGAACAGACCCATCTTTGTGCTAAATCCAACCATAATAAAGAGGAAAGACATCTTTAACCAGAAAGGGTTCATGGCAGAAGCCTGGGCTGCTATAGCAGTAAAGGTCAAATCAGAAGTGCCATGTTGTTCCACTGCTATCCCTAAAAACAAGATTCCAACAAAAGCCAAGGCAACACCAATAGAACAAATAAACACATACTTCCATGTGGCTTCGAGGCTTAAAGCATGACGTTCGTGATAGATTAATAAAGAAACACAAAGCGTTGTAGCTTCCACCAACACCCACAGCAAACCTGCATGTTGCGCAAGATACACACCAGTAACTGAAACAATCAGCATGATGAGAGCACTTAGATACAGTGCAACCCGCAAACTGTTGTCACGGTTTCTTTTCAGGTATATCAGGCTATAGAAAACCGTGTAATACGATAATAATGTAAGTATACTTAGGAACAATATTGCCGTATTATCAAACATAAAATACTCCAGTTCACTTTCTCCCTGATGAATGAAAGCATATACATTCAAAAGGGTTTGGACAATGAGAAAAGTGTAGATAATGATGCGTGATATCAGCTTATTCCTCACCAGAAGATTAATTGCAGACAGAAAAATTCCCAATATAAAATAAAGTCCGAGCATCATAATTTAGTCTTTTAGATTGGATAAGTTTTCGATGCTCATTTCTTCAAAAGTATTGCCAATCTTGTTCAGGAACAATCCCAACACAAGCACACTCACAAAGATATCAAGTAATATGCCCAAATTGACCAACATGGGTTGATGCGCTCCAATGGTGAG
>JBAWXL010000402.1:0-2862 GCA_037144095.1 Bacteroidota bacterium | reverse complement strand
TAGCGAGACGCTACGCTTAACGGGGTGAGGTGGATGTGCTAATATGCTGATGTGCCGATGTGCTGATGTGGTGTTGAGGGGATTTAGAGGGAAAGGGACAATGGGGACTTGAGGGACATTGGAAATGGGAAAGAGGATAGTTGAGTAGGCAGGATGCCTGATGAACAAAGCGCAGCGAGACGCTAAGCTTAACGGGGGGACAGTGAACAATTGAAAATGAAAAATGGAAATATTTTAAATGATTAATGGTTATTCATGAAAAATGATTAATTTTACGGTGAATTATTAATTGGTTTATTCTAAAGCTGTTTTAATATTATTATCATGAAAAACTTGAAGTTTTCTCTTTTAGGATTGGGGCTTTTCTTTTTATGTGTATTGTTTTCTTTTACTTGCCGGGGAAATATTGAATCTCCTCCACCTCCCCCTATTAATGATGAATGTTCGGGGGCTATTGCTATTACGGTTGATACAATTTGTAATTTTATTACTTACACTAATGTAGATGCAACTGCATCTGTTGGTGTTCCTGCTCCTGGATGTGCAAATTATATTGGTGCTGATGTTTGGTTTAGTGTGGTAGTACCTACTTCGGGACGCTTAATATTTGATTCTCATAGTCAAGGTATTATAGATGGTGGGATGGCTATTTATTCTGGGAATTGTGGATCATTAACCCTAATTTCATGTAATGATAATAGTAGCAATTATGGATCAATGCCTCTAATAAATCAAGAAGGTTTAATCCCCGGATCAACAATTTATATAAGATTTTGGAGAAATAATAGTGTTATAGGCGGAGCATTTGATTTATGTATTTATGATCCACCTAAACCAATAAATGATGATTGTACAGGCGCTATTCCAATAACACCCGGGACTTCATGTTCATTTACTACTTATACGAATGAAGGTGCTACTTCTTCAACAAACATTCCTGCTCCTGGATGCGCTGGTTATATTGGAGGTGATGTTTGGTTTAGCGTTATTGTTCCAATTTCAGGGCATTTAGTTATTGATTCACAAAACGGGATAATAAACAATGCCGGCATGGCAATATATACAGGAGTTTGTGATTCTTTAATACTAATTGCTTGTGATGATAATAGTAGTATTAATGCTTTAATGCCAATTATTGATAAATATGGTTTAATCCCCGGTTCAACTATTTATATACGATTTTGGAAAAACAATAGCCTTAATGGAGGTTCATTTGGTTTATGTGTTTATGACCCACCTATACCTATAAATGATGAATGTTCAGGAGCTATTTCTATTACAATAGATACAACGTGTAATTATTTAACTTATACTAATGCTGGTGCAACTGCTTCTTTAGGGATACCGCCAACAGGAAGCCCGTACTATTTAGGAGGCGATGTTTGGTTTAAGGTTGTGGTGCCTGCATCTGGAAATTTAATTTTTAGTTCTCAGTATATTCCCAATGGAATACCCAATGCAGGAATAGCTATATATTACGGTAGTTGTGATAGCTTAACTTTGATAACATATAGTGAAAGTGGTAGTTTTGGGACAATGCCAAAAATAATAATAATGGATTTATTGCCAGATTCTGTGATATTTATTCGTTACTGGAGGCATAACAGCATAACAGGTGGAATCTTCGGACTATGCGTTTATGATCCATCTCCTCCGATTATACAATCACCCTGCACAAATTTGGAATTTGAAGATGGATTTACTGGCTGGTATGGAATAGCTGGCAATCCAACTGCAGGAATCGCAAACGCCCCTTCACCTACCTTTAGTCCAGATTTATTTAATACTACATCATCTGGTCATAATTTCACTTTAATGACAGGAGGAACTGATCATTTTGGGGGATTCCCTGTAGTTTTTAATGGATTGAAATCACTTCGATTGAGTGATTCATTGCTTGATGAAACTTATAATGCTGCTTCCATTGAACAAAGATTTTTAGTAACTGAAGCAAATACAAATTTTATTTACAATTATGCAGTGGTTCTTCAGTATGGCTATAATCATACTAATAACATTCAAGCTTTTTTTCATATTGATTTATTTGATGCAATTGGATTGCCAATTTCTTGTGGAACATATTCAGTTGTTTTACCAAATTCGGCTTTTTTTCAGTCCCCAGTTAGTTTATATACGTATTATAAACCGTGGGCTACAAATAGCATAAACCTATCTTCTTATTTAGGTCAAACTGTTAAAGTAAGGTTTACAGCTTCAGATTGTGCAGCCAGAGGTCATTATGGATATGCTTATATTGATTGTTCATGCTCTCATTATGAAATTATTGCACCAGGTTCTATCTGTTTAGGACAATCTGCTACTCTTTCAGCACCAGTAGGAGCACTTAGTTACTCATGGTCTCCGGGGGGAGATACTACTTCTTCAATAACAGTTAGTCCATCATCTACCACTAACTATTCATGTTTAATTGCCACTCAGGGGAATACTCCTTGTTATTATACTTTGACCAGTACGGTGACGGTTGTGGCAAATACAAATCCAGTTGCAGGAAGCAATAGTCTTCCGATATGTTCAGGTCAGACACTTCAATTAACATCGAATGCAGCAGGAGCAAATACCTATCATTGGACAGGTCCTAATAATTTTGTGAGTTCAGATCAAAATCCAATTATAACTAATGTTACAAATAATGAAAGTGGGTTTTATACAGTTACAAGTTCAATTGGAAGTGGATGTGTTGGCGTTGATAGTGTAAAAATAATTGTTTTGCCAACGATAACAAATAGTCTTAATCCTGTTATTTGTCAGGGTAATTCAATTACAATTGGACAACATAATTATTCTATTTCGGGAACCTATTATGATACTCTTACGACAAGTATGGGATGTGATAGTATTATT
>JBAWXL010000401.1:0-2867 GCA_037144095.1 Bacteroidota bacterium | reverse complement strand
AAATTATTGTACAGTAGTATGCAGAACCCCCTTCAGGGGGCAGGGGGTAAAAAACAAAAGAATGGAGATATTTACTGAAAAGTCAATGTTCTACAATGCAAAACCTCATATTTTTGAAAAAGCAAAATTGCTTCGAAAGCATATGACTAAAGCAGAAAAATTAGTATGGGAAGAATTAAAAAACAATAAATTAGGAGTAAAATTTAGAGCACAGCATCCAGTTGACATATTCATTGCTGATTTTTATTGTCATTCAAAAAAGTTGATATTAGAAATTGATGGTGAGATTCATAAAAGTCAACTCGAATATGATGTATCAAGAACCAATCAATTAAATTTGTACGGTATTACCGTAATCAGATATACAAATAATGATGTTTACTCTAAACTAAATGAAATTATCGAACAGATTAAAAACAAAATAAATGAATCCCCAACCCCCTAAAAGGGGCTATTAGAGACTACTGTACAAGTAAATTCGAATTAATCTTAAAAATTATTGTACAGTAGTATGCAGAACCCCCTTCAGGGGGCAGGGGGTAAAAAACGAAATAAAACAAATAATCAAACAAACCGCTCTAAAACCCACTTGTGGGCAGGGGGTATAAACAATCAATTTATGAAAGATCCAAATCAACTACGTCAAGAGATTATAGAAAAAACCAAAGAATATTACGAAGCAAAATTTGGCAAAAAAGAATTTATTACAGGCAAATCACCAGTAAACTATGCTGGACGTGTATTCGATGAAAAAGAGATTGTGAATGCTGTAGAAGCATCTCTTGACTTTTGGCTAACTGAATCTCGTTTTTCAGAAGAATTCGCTGAAAAAATTGCTGACTATTTGGGTGTAAAACAAGTGCTTCTCACCAATTCTGGATCTTCTGCTAACTTATTGGCTTTTGCAGCATTGACTTCCGAAAAATTAGGAGATCGTCGGTTGAAAGCAGGAGACGAAGTAATCTCTGTTGCGGCTGGATTTCCTGCAACAGTTACCCCTATTTTCCAATACGGTTTAGTTCCAGTTTTCGTTGATGTACACATTCCGACTTACAACATTGATGTGGAAATGATAGAGAGCGCCATTTCTTCAAAAACTCGTTGCATCTTTTTGGCACACACATTGGGTAATCCGTTCAACATAGACAAAGTAATGGAAATTGCCAACAAATATAACTTATGGGTGATTGAAGACAACTGCGATGCGTTTGGCAGTCAATACAAAGGAAAATATACCGGAACGTATGGACACCTTTCTACCATTTCGTTTTATCCTGCACACCATATCACGACAGGCGAAGGTGGTGCCATCTGCACGAATGACCCTCAATTAGCCAAATTGGTGCGTGCCTTCCGCGATTGGGGCCGCGACTGCTACTGCATGGGGGGCGAAAACAACACCTGTGGAAAACGTTTCACGCAACAGTTTGGTAATCTGCCTCTTGGTTATGATCATAAATATGTCTATTCCGAAGTTGGATATAACCTCAAAATGACAGATATACAAGCGGCCATTGGTGCAGCGCAAATGGAGAAGCTCCCCTATTTTGGTGAGCGTCGCAAAGAAAATTTCAAAACGTATAAAGCTATTTTTGATAAATATTCTAACTTTTTTATCACACCCGAAGCTACAGAAGGATCCGATCCATCTTGGTTTAGCTTCATTGTAACCATTAAAGAAGGAGCTCCTTTTACTCGTGATGAACTAACTCGACATTTTGCTTCACATCGCATTGAAACTCGCAACTTGTTTGCAGGCAATATGATTAAGCAACCAGCCTTTATGCACAAAGAATATCGAGTAGCTGATCACCTCACCAACACCGATTATATTATGAATAATACCTTTTTCTTAGGGACATATCCAGGCTTGATGCCTAAGATGTTTAATTTTGTAGAAGGAGTGTTGAAGGAGTACATTGAATCATTTTCTAAATAAACAATTCAATAATCGGAACATCATCTTTTAGAAAAGTTGATGTTTGATTTTTTAAACTGCAAAAATGAAACAAGCACGACAAACAAATATTGACACACAAGGAGATGTTTATTTGCGAGTTCCATCTGACAATTAAAATCAGAATTATAAACAGATGAATATCCTAATTACTGGCGCAACTGGATTTATTGGATCTCATATTGCTCACAATTTGGTGGAGTCGGGTCATTGCGTATATGCAACGTGTCGCAAAGAATCTAATTTCACCAAATGTTTAACATTTAAGAGTTCTGTCGTTTGGCTCAATAAAGATGATAAAAATTGGGATTTGGCTTTAGATGGAATTGAATTAGACCTGCTTATTCATACTGCTTGGGGAGGGGTAACTGCTTCTGAACGAAATGATTGGACGCTACAACTTGCAAATTTTGAGTTCTCGAAGTCGATGATTAATTTAGCACTACGTTTGAATGTAAAAAAAATAATTTGTTTAGGTTCACAAGCAGAATATGGATTATACGATTACAAAGTAACAGAAAATCATGTCCCATTACCAACGGATGCGTATGGTGCAGTTAAACTTCTCACTTTATACTATTTACAAAACATCGCTCCTTCACAACACATCGAATGGTATTGGTTGCGAGTATTTTCAATATTGGGTGAAAACGAAAATGAGTCGTGGCTGCTCTCTCAAGTGATGAAGAAACTTCTTGCAAAAGAAGAAATTGAATTGACCAAAGGAGAACAGAGTTACGATTATTTGTATACAAGTGATTTTATATCTGCTTTAAATCAAGTTATTGAATGCAAAGAAAATTTTTCAGGAATATACAATATTTGCTCTGGTCAACCGATAAGAATCAAAGATTTATTGCTGTTATTAGCGCAAAAACTTCAAGTATCACCTCAATTGCTTCATTTTGGG
>JBAWXL010000400.1:0-2870 GCA_037144095.1 Bacteroidota bacterium | reverse complement strand
AAGCTTTCGAATCTCAACTCAGACTTTTTGCTTAACCCGAACTCAGGTTAATAGATTCTGGGAATATTCCCAAATAATTTTTTATTTGTCCTAATCGTTTTTGGGAATGTATTTAATATTCCTTTCTCTTAGCCTTAATTTTATTGGTGTTTTTTGATTTTGGGAATGTTCCCAAAGCAGCCTTAAGTGTTCTTTAGTTTTAAATTTGCAGTCTTACTAAACTCAAATTACTATGCAAAAACTACTTTTGACCCAATTCACAGAATTGGACATTAGACGCATCTTCAGAGAAGAAATGGAAAGCGTCTTTAAAGAAAATTTCAAAAAGGAGGAGCAAGATATTGTTCCCATTCAAAAGGCAATGAAAATCACAAGTCTTGCCCGGCAAACTATTTATGGTCTCGTAAACTCAAATGACATTCCTTTTATTAAAAGCGAAGGGCATAAAAAGCTTTTCTTTTCAAGGATAGCATTATTAGAATGGATAAAAAATGGGAGGGAGCATAAATGATAACACCAAGAGAAGCACTAATAAGCCTTGATATAGTTGAAGAAAAGCTAAAATCAAGCTATGAATGGTTAAAAACACAACCAAATGTCAATGTTAATACCCTTAAACAAAGAAAGGAAATTTTAGACCTAATTATTTCTGCTAATTTAGCACTTAAGGATCTCCCGTATTTTGACGAATTTGTTCTTTTAGGTCAAATATTAATGGTGTTAAATAAGAAAGACCCCACCTCCGCAGGTTTCCTAATTAAATTTTTCACTAAACCTTACGGTAATAATCTGTCATTATGTACATTCAACCCTTACATAAAATGAATACTCTCGAAATAGTGAATAGACCAATGACCTTTGAAAAGGTTAACGGACATGATGTCTTAGGCGATGAACGTGAGTTGCCCGAAAATATTAGCCCTAAACAATTCAATGTAAGAACATCTAATCAAAGGTTAAAGGATGCTAAAAGCCAACCTGAGATTAGAAAACTACTTTCTGAAATTTGGATGTCTAACGAACTTCATATTTTGTTTGCAGACACAGGAATGGGTAAAAGTATATACGGTGTTGCAGTAGCGGACAAGTTAAGTAAAGGTGAAAACTTTTTTATCTTCCAAAATGAGTGTGAAGCTCAAATAGTACTGTATTATGATTTCGAGCTCTCTGATAGGCAATTCAGAAAAAGGTATACAAATGATGAAGGTAATGATTATTTGTTTAGCGATAACCTTTATGTTGACAATATAGATTTCGCTGAACTTATTGCTTTGAATCCAAAGAAACCGTTAAGTGAATTATTGTTTGAGAAAATTAAAATTGACATTGAGTATACCCAAGCTCAGGTTTTAATAATAGATAATCTTACGTATTTAAGTTCACAAAGCACTCAAGATACCCAAATTGCATTAGAGGTAATGATTCAATTAAATATACTCAAAAAACAATATAATCTTTCAATTTTAGTTCTGGCACATACACCCAAAAGGAGCTCATCAAGTCCATTAGGGGTGAATGACCTTGCAGGGAGTAAGCATTTAAGCAATTTTGCTGACAGTGTTTCTGCGATTGGAAAAAGTATTAAGGATGGCACACTTAGATACATTAAGCAAATTAAACCCAGTAGAAGTAGTGAAATGGTATATGATACAAACAATGTTATTGTTTGCAGCATAATTAAAGATGACAGAATACTTACTTTTGAATTTGTTGATTTTGAGAGTGAATATGAACACCTTCAAAGCAATAATGATGAAGAAAAACATGAAAGGAGAAATGAACAAATTGAGAAGGCAATACAATTGCATAATCAAGGTATTTCGATGTCTGAAATTGCTTTAACCATACTTGGAAGCGAAAAATCAAAAGGAACCATTTCAAAATGGATTAGTAAATCCAAAACACAATCGTTTCCAACGTTTCCTTAGTTGCTCTTATAGGCATGGAAACAATGGAAACTTAAAAAACTAAATTTCAAAACAACAAATAAAAAAACCCAAAACAATGACAACAACAAAGAAATGTTTAAACTGTGGTGCAGAGTTTAATGGAAGAACAAACCGTTTATATTGCACTGATAAATGCCGTATTGCAGCATTTTATAACAAAGGTAATGTTAGTGAAAACATTATTGAAAATGAAAATCTATTTAACGATGACACCAATAAACAGCTAACGAATTTGAATAGTAAACTTATTGAACAATTAATCTCAGTAGAAGTTAAATATACAAATACCGAAAAGAATGCATTAGAGGAGCAGGCAAAACGCTGTGGGGTGGAACTTTCAAAGTATATCCGTATCCGTTCTCAAATGGATATAACAGATACTTCGCGCATGGAGGATATAATAACTAAACAAAGGTCTGAAATAGATGAACTCAAAGTGAAACTTAACTTTTATCAACAAGGCAGCTCAATTCCCAAAGAAGGAAATGAGAAACATGCTGGTTTATACGTTAAAATGAATGAAAAACAAAAGGAATTTCTAATTAAAAGGTGGCTTGAAAGTCATGACCATGACTTCTCATCCAGCACATCAACATTATCAAATGGTAAACAAACATCAAATCAAGCAGAATGGTTGATTGAAGAAGAAAAACAATTCCCTGGTTATATTGTGGGAACTATGAATGACGAAATGATAGTAGGTTTACTTTGTGATATTGAAGAACGGCTAATAAAGTACTGTTCTTATTCACCTGAAGATTTTGAGGATGATTCAATTTTCGATCAATTTGAAGAATTAGATGACTATTTAAAATCTAAATTCAAGTAATAATATATTCTAACCTAATTATAATATTAAATTTTACGGCTTAATGGACATTTTTCAGGCTGCCGTGTTGTTCAAAGTCAATAAAACCGTAG
>JBAWXL010000399.1:0-2960 GCA_037144095.1 Bacteroidota bacterium | reverse complement strand
CATCCTAATGAGTTACCTATAACCGTATATGTGGTTGGGGCAGGCGGGAATAAAGTAATTGGATTTGTGGTACCTAAGCCTCCACTCCATGAATAATTCAAGGCTCCACTTGCTGTTAATATGGTTGAATCACCCGCACAAATTGGGTTTAATGAAGCCGAAATACTAACAATAGGAACCGGATTCACAATAATATTAACATTTGCTGTATCTGCACAGCCTAAAGTACTGCCAATAACTATATAATTGGTAGTTGAAGCAGGAGCAATCTTAATAGGATTTGTAGTTCCTAAACTATTATTCCATGTATAAGTAGTAGCTCCACTTGCAGTTAATGTGGTAGAGTCTCCGGCACATAAGGTGTCAGCTGATGCTGTAACACTGACAATTGGATAAGGATTAACTGTTACCGTTAAGTTTGATGTACCTGTACATCCTAAAGTAGTACCTGTGACGGTATAGGTGGTAGTTGTCAAAGGTGTCACAGTTAAAGGATTGGTGATGCCTAAGCCACCACTCCATGTGTAACTTGTAGCTCCACTGGCAGTCAATGTTGTAGGAATACCTGCACAGACAGGGTTTGCTGTAGCGGCGATGCTAACTGTTGGATGTGGGTTAACAGTAATCGTAATATTTCCAGTTCCTGTGCAGTTTGCTAAAGTTCCAGTAACAGTGTAAGTCGTAGTTACAATGGGAGCAACTTTAATGGGATTTATTGTCCCGAATCCTCCGCTCCACGAATAGCTGGTGGCACCACTTGCAGTTAAAAGTGTTGAATCGCCAACGCATATTGGATTGGCAGATGCTGTAATTGTCATCACAGGATTTGGGTTTACTGTAACTGTATGTGTCATAGTGGAGGTGAATCCCCCCGAATTGGCGATGGTAAGGTCTACATTATAAACGCCGGGATTGACATATGTATGGGTTGGATTCTGAATAGTTGAAGAATCTCCATCGCCAAAATGCCAAAGATAACTTGTAATGGGTAACCCGCTTACACTATTACTGGTAAAATCATGGGGAATACCGGGGCATGTAACTGCATTGGCATTAAAATTAGCAATGGTAGTCATACAAACAGTTTGTGTATTCCAACAACCACCCGTTGAAGCACTAACTCCCCAATATACATTAGGGTTGCCGGAAAAAATATTTGCCACAATGTTACCTGTATAGGAAATAGTGGGAGTGGGCGGTAGGGTAGTGGATGTTCCGAAATAAACATTAATAGTTCCAACACCTGAGGGAGTGGGAGTCCAGGTGAAATGAAACAAATGATCCATCCCATCTGTTATGTTAGCAGGAAAGCCCACGGCAGCGGTATAAGATACCAATTCATTGGTGGTAGCATGCAATTCGTCTCCGTTTTTACTGATGGAAATATGTTCCATAGGAGGATCAGTAGGATTGTAATGATAGGTGTCCATGATAACACCTAAAGAAGGGGTGATACCATGAAAGCCTACTCCTGAGCCAAGACTTACCGTAGAAGAACTTAAGGGTTGTAAAACAAATGACATTCCATCACCGCCACATGTAAGGCCGTTATCCCAATAGATATCCGGTCGGTTTCCAAAGTTAAGGGTTAGGGTAATATCAAATGGATGGGTTAAATCAATGGTATAAATATTCCAAACAGCTCCCCCCTGACTTAAGGCATTGGTAAGACTGTAGCATCCTGAAGGACTGATTGGAGTTGCCGTACCTGCAATATTGTATTGTTGCGCATTAACATTAAACGCCACAAAAAGAAAAATCCAAATAAAACTAATTTTTCTTATCATATTTATTAATCCTGATGGTTTAATATTTGATTTTTTCATAGTGATATATCAACTAAGATTGGGTAATTAATATGCTTATTATTACTGTATAACAATAAGAAACGAAAAATGTTTAATGATAGAAACATATCTCAAAATGCCTTTGTTATGCCCATAAAAATAATTTCCAAATATACAACATTATTTTAAATTCTAAATGGGTTTAGCAAAAAAAAACTGATATTTATTTTCAATCTAAATAAAAATGATTTTCTTTCAGCTCTTTGCCAAGTTTGTAAATCAATTTATTTAGCTGTATTGCATTGATTATTAATTATTTTTAGAATCACTAACCCCATACTATTCTCAACAAAAAAGAAGTACTATTTATTCTGCTAAAACCTTCATTGATATATGTTTTTTTTCAGTAAAACACATAAAAAAGGGGAAAACCCGTCGAATAATTACTACCCGACGGGTTTTTCGCTTAAAAAACACCCTATTGTGCTGAAGCTTTGTTTTGAGGAGTTTTTCCCAACTTTAAGTACTCCAAACTCTAAGTACTTTAGGCACTTCCCATCTACTTCATCATCCCGGGATATTGTGTAAATGGTCCCATGTTGAGCCGTGGCTCGAAGAGATTGAAATCGTCGAAATCGACCAAGCCGTTGCCATTAAAGTCGGCAATAGTGAAACCATAAGTTCCATCGTTTAGATAAGGTTCAAAGAGATTGAAATCATCGAAATCGACACTCATGCTTTGATCTAAATCGCCAAGGTAGAAGGCGAAGATGCCGGGCAGGAGTTGGATTTGTGGATCGTTGCCCCCAGGGGCTTGATAGGCATTGTAAGCATTGGTACTGAAATCATACATGACGGGGTTGGTACTGAAAGGAACAGGAATAGCCGACCATGTCTCCAGATGGTTGCGGCTTTTGATGGAAATATAATAGTTTCCGTTGTCCTCGCATTTACCAACAAGATCGGCAAAGCCGGTGGTGGATAAACTTAAGTTGCTTTCTGATAAGAAAGTGGTATATCGATCGTCTCCCTGATGCACTTGTATATCTATTTTATCAGCTATACCTGCACCAAACATTGGGAAGACATTTCCTGAGTTGAAATCAATATCCTGAGCTTCGTGCATGGTGGCAGTGGTGTTATCAAACAATCCTTCTAAGAAGAGTTTTACGC
>JBAWXL010000398.1:0-3029 GCA_037144095.1 Bacteroidota bacterium | reverse complement strand
CAGTCTTCAGGAATCTATATCGTAGAAACTAAGCTTGAAAATGGAGAATTGTCCAAAAACAAATTTATAATTCGCTGATAAGTAATGGGTAGAATTTAATATTTCGTTATTTATTTACTCTTAAAATTAGAATGAGGATGTCCAAAAAGGCATCCTCTTTCTTTTTGATTTATAATCTGAAAGTATTACAGTTCTTAATGATTTATTTGGTTACAGTAACTCAATAATTATTTACTACCTACATGATGAGTTATTTTTAAAAAGCAGTAATGCAGCATTAACAAATTTAGCCTCAAATTTATGCTTTGATACTCCATTTATTTGAAAATGAACCCAAATCACACCTAATTGAATAAAAGTTCAACTTTTATTCTGCTCTTCTAATTTATTTTTGCAGCGATTAACTCCATCTTGGAGCTGGAATAAAATTTTATCATTTCCAAAATGTAAAGTTTTTATTCCTTTGAAATTAAAATAATGTTATCCTTACAATTTATATTTTAAAATCATGAAAAAAACAATTCTACTTTTGGCTATTTTGCCTTTTTTCTCTTTTGCTTTAATGGCTACTGATCCCGGATTGGCAACCAAAGACCTAAGTACAAGCCCTGCAATAGGAGCTACTAGATTAAATTATGCGATAGGAACCCGTAAAATCACAAACAACACTTCATTTGCACCTACAGGCGATTATACGGTTGAGGTTAAAGCAAAAATTCTTTCAGCTGCCGTAAAAGGTTTCTTCCTTGAAACTCGTGATGCTGGGCGTAATGGCTTCCGAATGGCAATCAACTCAAATGGCGTGGATAACTATGGTGCATTGAACTATACCAACGAAACGGCTAAAACAAATTTAAGTGCTGCTGCGAATGACGCTTCAACTTATCACGTTTTTCGCTTTGCTGTGCAGGGAACAAATTTACACATCTATCGTGATGGAGTTTATGTTACTTCAACCACTACCCAAGCAATTTACAAAGATAACCTGCTGAAGGACAATAATGGAAATTTTGAATCGACCGATATGAGTATGTGGTATTTTAATGCTAGTCCAGCTGGACAGGGTAGAACAACTACATCGGGTGAATTTAGAAATGGAACTGCTGCAGTGAAATTAAAAAACACTGATAATTCAACTGTTGTATCATCATTAACTATAAAAGGATTGAAACCAAGCACGACCTATGCATTTAGTTTTTATGCTAAATACTTAGCAAAAACTTTAGTTGCTGGGAATATGCGTTACAGCTTGAAATTAGGAAACTATGGTGGTTCCTTGGGAGCTTTCGCTCAAACAAATGCGGCTGATGTATATAACAATATTTACGGATTACCTGCTACCTCAACTGACCCCGCACTAGCTACATGGACTTTGAATGGTAGATCGTTTACAACAGGGGCGTCGGATTCAATTGCTATACTTGATATTGTAGGTTGGAATGGAAATAATACCTATCTAATTGATGATATGGTTTTAAATGAAGTAGAAACAACACCTACAACTGGTGCTACGATTGGTTCAAATCTTGTAACAAACGGGACTTTCGCATCAGATGTTTCTGGATGGCCTACTGCATCATGGCCGTTCGGTAGTATTGTCTGGTCATCAACCAATGGTGGTCAGTTACAAATCAAAGAATATGATTGGCTTGCTAGAACTAACGGAACTTACAGTGCATCAGTGACAGTATCACCTAATAAAGCCTACAAATTAAGTGCAAAAACATCTCAAAGAGTTGCAGCAGCATCGCCACTTTATCAATCAGTTATATTAGCAGATGGATTTGCCTCCGTATCTGCCAATTATAGTGTGCCGACAGGTAGTTTAACTACCTATTATACTAATACAACACCTGTATTAACTTCAGGTCCTGCAACCACTTCGTTATCAATGCAATTTACTTCAACAACAAATAGTAGTACTTCACCAGGGATTGTAGTTATGACCTTGGATGATGTGATACTTCAGGAATATGCGGCTACTTATCAAACTTATTTAAGCTATGGAAAAGCATACCAATCCGAAGCAGCCAACTTTGATATTGGATACATTAATTATGATGCGTCTGGAGCGTATGGTCCGCTGAATTACGTGATTGCTGCCACTTCCTCCGGCAATGGAACTGTAAGTGGTGCAGCTACTTATACATCAGGTGCAACTGTTTCCCTTACAGCAACTCCTAATTCAGGTTATATCTTTGTAGACTGGACAGAGGGTGGCTCACATGTTTCTAGCAGTGCTAACTATAGCTTTACCGCTTCGACCAGTCGTACATTGGTTGCCAATTTTGTAGCATTATTAACTGTTACCGGCACGCTAAACAGTTTTTCAACAACTTATGGTACAGCTTCCGCAGCACAAAGCTTTACAGTAGCGGGTTCTAATTTGAGTTCTGATATTATTGTAACTCCTCCAACGGGTTTTGAGGTTTCATTGACTTCAGGTTCAGGATATTCAACATCAGTTACACTTGCTCAGTTATCAGGTAGTGTTTCTACAACCTCCGTTTATGTACGTTTAAAGGCAACAGCCCCTGCAGCTACATATAGTGCTGCAAATATTACTGTAAATACAACCGGAAGTAGTCAGAATGTGTCTTGTTCCGGAACTGTGGCAACAATTGCTCCAACTCTTGCTTTTGCCACACTAACTTCGGTGAATAAAAACTATGGAGATGCAACATTTACCAATGCAGCCACAAGCAGTAATTCCTCAGGAACAATAAGCTATAGCAGTGGAAATACTGCAGTAGCTACTGTTAATGCAACAACAGGCTTGGTAACAATAGTTTCAGCAGGTTCGGCCATCATTACAGCTAACATTGCAGCTGCAGGAAATTACAGTGCCAGTTCAACCACTTATACCTTGAATGTAGCAATTGCAAATCCAATTCTTACGTTTGCCACACCAACTTCGGTCAGCAAAATCGTTGGAGATGCAGCATTTAGCAATGCAGCCACCAGCAGTATTTCCGTAAGTGGAATAAGTTATAGTAGTGGAAATACAGCTGTAGCTACTGTTGATGCAT
>JBAWXL010000397.1:0-3033 GCA_037144095.1 Bacteroidota bacterium | reverse complement strand
AACATTGAGCACGCCAAAGTATGTCGCTCTGGTATAATTGTGCATAATCAATTTTAAATATGAGATAATTTTGAACTGGCAGCTAAAAAAACTTCTTCTATTTTTAAACCTTAATAGAAATAAAAAACCCTCACAACCCCCAACCTTCTAACCTTATTTTTTCCTAATATTTTCAAGAAGCTAAGAAGGTTGGGGGCTGGATTATCTATTGATTTCTATTAAGGTTAAAGGAATGTTGAAGAAGGTTTTTCTTTTTGTTGGATTATTCATCAAAAGGAATAAACCTTTTTAAATATGAGATAATTTTGAACTGGCATCAAATAAACCTTCTTCTGTTTTCAAACCTTAATAGAAATGAAAAACCCTCACAACCCCCAACCTTCTAACCTTATTTTTTGTGTATCTTTTCAAGAAGCTAAGAAGGTTGAGGGCTCTGTTATCTGCTTCATTTCTATTAAGGTTGAAGGAATGCTGAAGAAGGTTTTTCTTTTTGTTGGATTATTCATCAAAAGGATTAAACCTTTTTAAATATGAGATAATTTTGAACTGGCAGCTAAAAAACCTTCTTCTATTTTTAAACCTTAATAGAAATGAAAAACCCTTAGAACCTCCAACCTTCTAATCTTATTTTTTGTGTATCTTTTCAAGAAGCTTAGAAGGTTGGGGGCTGGATTATCTATTAATTTCAATTAAGGTTGAAGGAATGTTGAAGAAGGTTTTTCTTTTTGTTGGATTATTCATCAAAAGGATTAAACCTTTTTAAATATGAGATAATTTTAAACTGGCAGCTAAAAAACCTTCTTCTATTTTTAAACCTTAATAGAAATAAAAAACCCTCACAACCCCCAACCTTCTAACCTTATTTTTCTGAATCTTTTCAAGAAGCTAAGAAGGTTGGGGGCTGTGTTATCTGCTTCATTTCTATTAAGGTTGAAGGAAAAGTTGAAGTAGATTTTTCTTTTTGTTGGATTATTCATCAAAAGGATTAAACCTTTCTAAATAAGGAATGATTTTGAACTGGTATCAAATAAACCTTCTTCTACTAGGGTTGAAGAAATATTGACGAAGAATTTTCCTTAGCTATTGATTTATTATTTGACCTGAAAAGATTTAGCTTATCACAAAAATAAAAATTTCAACTAATTAGCATATCAGCACATCAGCACATCAGCATATCAGCACATCAGCACATCAACATATCAGCCCATCATCCCATCATTTCCCATTTAACTTTATTTAACAATCAGCTGATTACATTTCAAATATTTTTGCACTGTGATTTAATAATTCATCCAAATCATCAATGTCTAAACAAATGTACAGAAATTCAGCTTCCGATTACGCTCTGAATTCAGCTTCAGATGGTATTTATTTGCATTCTATCAATCACATTTCCATTGCATTAAATCATATTTATTTTTCCAATCATTTTTATTTCTCCTATTCTTTTCAGGATATCACTTCTGTTAATTTTAGTGCCGCGTACTGTAATTATTGTGCCGCGTACACTAATATTAATGCCGCATGCATCGATTATTTTGCCGCGTACACTAATTATTTTGCCGCGTACACTAAATATACATCCTCGTCAACCTATTTCGATGATGCGTACACAACTTATTTTGACTAGTACATTAATTATATTGTCTCGTCATCTGATTACAGTGACGCGTTCAGCGATTACAATGCCGCGTACACTAATTATAGTGCCGCGTACATTAATTATTGTTACACGTACACCAATTATTGTTATGCGTACGCTAATTATAATGATGCGTTCACTAAATATAGTTTCATGGCCACTAATTACAATAAAACTGAATCAAAACATTATAACTATAAAAATGCTTACAATTTATTTAAAACAAATATAAGTTTACATAAACCAAATTATTCTTTCACTAATTCTAATTTTAGTTCCATCAATTATTAATTTATCTTTTTATATATCAATAATATAAACAATTAAAACATCTTCCTCATGAAAGCCCGTCATCAACGTCATTTCGATGCCAAACTAAGATTACAGGATTTTTGTGTCATTCACAACAATGCACTTTCTAACATTTTCGAATATCCTGTCTTAATCGTGCTCTTGAATCTGATCATCAGCAAAATTCAGGCAGCAGTTGCCATCAACAAAACTAATCTGAAGCATATTGCCTCCAATAAAGATGTCCTTCAAAAAGTTATGATCGATACCGTATGGCGATATCAGCTTCGTGCCCGTGTTTTTGCACGCACTAACAATTTAACCAAAATATACCAGGCACTTAAATATGAAAAAACATATATTTCAGCTAACGATGATGCAACAGTTGCCGATAAAGCAGAAGAAATCATGAAAATCATAAAAAGCAATCTTTCCCATCTAATCTACATCACATTAGCAAACATAACCGAAATGGAAACATCCATTTTAAACTATCGCAACGTCCTCCTGAGTCCCGAAGAAGCCATAAAAGACCGTAAATCCACTGGCACCGACCTAATTTCGGCTTATTTAAAAGAAGCAGATATTATTACTAACGATATTGGCGATTTAGTAGAATCTTATTTAGAAGACCTCTATCCCGACTGGCTGATTAGAGCAAAAATTGGCAAACCAACCGGCACTCGACATCAATCCATTAAAATAAAATACCTCGATGCCGACACCGAAACCCCTCTCAAAAAAGTTAAAATTACCCTTACAAATGCAAGTGGCACCATCACTCATACATTTTACAGCACCAAAAGAGGTTGGATAACCATCTACAGCCTCCAATCAGGCAATTGGACCATAATTTCCGAATTTCAAAATTACATAACCGATATAAAAACCAATGTAGGAGTATTCGATAAAAAGACCATCAAATTCGAAATCAAACTCCATACTACTATCCCACCTTCCATCACACCAGAACCTCCCACACCAGAACCACCCATCACACCCACCCCTATTCCCGAAACACCCCCCTTAGCAGAATAAAATTCACATTGTCCATGCATAAATGACGTTGACCTTTTTCAATGCAAATTTATACATTTATT
>JBAWXL010000396.1:0-3046 GCA_037144095.1 Bacteroidota bacterium | reverse complement strand
ATATATCAGTTTTCAATAGTTGTCTTTTTATTTTTCTTCTAATGAGTGCCAGTGTTTTTTCACAAAAAACATTTAATGCACCGGAAAAAAATAATGATGATAAAAAGAAAAAAGTTAAGAAAGAAAAACAAGTAAGATTTAACGGATGGAGAGTTGGAGGCGAAATTGGAGCATATATTCCAACCGGAAATTCGGCAAACTATTTCAACGGAAGCCCTGGCAATGAGAATAACATACAATATGTTTTAAGTAATTATACCTGGTATAATGAAATCAAAACCAATTTGGTGAATCAACAGGTTCTCAATTCTAATGACACCTTTTTTGTTGCTGATTATCCAACGAATATGAAATATAAAGTTGCAATGAATCTGGGAGTTTTTGCACGATATGCCTTTTCAGATAATGAAATTTTCTTTGAGGGAAATTATTCGAAACTAACCGCAACAGATGTTTTCAGTGTGGGTGTGGTCCCTCCTACTTATCTTACTTTTAAACAAGTGTTTTTATATCCGGTTTGGGGTTCATTGAATCTTATTAATATAAATATTGGCTATTCCCGCCTTTTTGGTAAAAGTTGGTCAGCCCTTCAATACTATATCGAAGCAGGTGTGAATATCAATAACACCAAAATCAAAGAGTCGAAAATTACTATTGAATCACATGATTATAACATAATAAATGTTTATGGAAATCAAACTTATATACCTGGCAACAGTTTGCAGGAAGTTCCACCCAATGAAGGGGGCTTAGGCTTCGGTATTTTTGCCGGTGGTGGAATAAAATTGAACCTAAGCCCTGTAATTTCAATTGAACCCGGAGTGAATATGTATTGGAATAAATATAATTTACTTGGCTATAAAGAATTCGATCTTAAATTCAATGCATTTATAAGACTTTCATACAAACTTACTTCAGATTTATGAAAGAAACCCATTTAAAGACTAAAACTGCCCGACTTTCTATTCTTTCCAATTCCTTACTGATTCTTTTAAAAATTATCAGTGGAATATTAAGTGGTTCGGTGAGTATTATTTCTGAGGCTATTCATTCATCTCTCGATTTATTAGCGGCTATCATTGCATTCTTTGCAGTGAAGATTTCCGGACAAGGACCTGACGAAAAACATCCTTATGGGCATGGAAAATTTGAAAACTTATCAGGTGTAATTGAAGCAATCTTAATTTTAGTTGCCTCTGGCTGGATTATCTTCGAAGCAGTGAAACGTTTTGGAGCGGTAACAGAAATAGAACATTTAGAAGTTGGGATGTTAGTTATGTTTATTTCTTCTCTTGTAAATCTTCTTGTTTCAAGACGTCTATATAAAGTAGCCAAGATGACCGATTCTATTGCGCTTGAAGCGGATGCACTTCACCTTAAAGCTGATGTATTCACCTCTTTAGGAGTAGCAGTTGGTTTACTACTAATTCTTATTACTGATTTACACATAATCGACCCTATAATTGCCATTTTAGTAGCAATTTTCATCATAAGGGAAGCTTTTATTTTATTAAGAAAAGCCTATAATCCTTTGCTCGATACCGGCTTGAACGAAATTGAAAAAAAAGTAATTGAAGAAAATATTCAACTTCATTTATCTGAAGGAATGAGTTTTCACCGACTGAGAACACGAAGATCGGGGCATATTAAATATGTTGATTTTCATCTTGAAGTTCCACCGCTTTATTCAGTTAAACAAGCCCACGACCTTTGCGATTTGATTGAAGAAGACCTTAAAAAATTATTCCCATATATTGAAATAGACATTCATACTGAGCCATTGGGGGATTAGGTTATTGGTTATTAAGTTATTTGGTTAATAAGTAAAATAATGATGTCGTTTGTACTTTCCTTATGGAGTTTTTGATAATAATATTTGTCAGATTTAAGATTCAGTCTACAAACTTATAAACTGTCCTGTTTCTTTATCCCTCTTCACTTTATCCCAAGAATATGTTGTGCCATTCATGGCAATGTAAACGCCATCTCCAAGAACATTTAAAGCACCGATAGCGACTCCAATATTGAACGCAGCATCAGAATTGGAAAATCTTTCGGGGCGCATGGCTCCTGTTAATACAATAGCTTTATTATTAATTCCAATAAGTTTCTGGGCAGTTTCTTTCATTGTGTCAGTTCCATGGGTAATAAGAATTTTATCACAATTAGTTTGTATACAAGCATCACGAATAGTATTCCTATCGTCATCTGTAATGTCAAGACTGTCTTTTTGCAACAAAGGCAAAATCTCAAACTCAAGCGTGGGGTTTACATTTTCAAGAATGCGTTGAGCTGCCGGCTGATTAATCTCAAAAGCATAACCTTTGGTGAGTTTTGGGTAATCTTTATCAATTGTGCCACCAGTTTGGATAATAAGGATTTTCATGTATAAGTTTATTGATTTATTCAGCAAACAATTCAAGAAGTTTTTTCAGCATTATGGCATTATCGTTATGAACATGAACGCTTATTAAATCGTTTATTAATCGAAAGATGACAAGATAATTCGAAATAGGTACATAATTAGAGGGAAGTTTGGGTAGCTGATGGTGAAGCACAAAAAGATCTATCTCTTCATCGGTAAACAACACGCCTGCCTTATTAGGGTTTAGATAAAATAACACTTTCCCTGATGGAAGTAGCTTTTGGGTTTGAATATAATTTTCAGTATAAGCCAACAGAAAATTACTGGAAAGATTTACTGCAAAAAGCGGGATCTTCAAACTTTGAGCAATATGCATGTACAAAACTCCTATCGCAACCGGACTTGCTATTTTTGTTTCCAATACAGTTGATAAAGAAAAATGTTCGGGTTTTAAGTCATTTGGAGCAACGCCTTTAAATTCATGAATTGAAAATAAAATATGATTTAGTAAAGCCACTTGCTCAAGTGCGGTCAGCTTATCATTCATTTCGAGCCAAACTTCTTGTTGAATTCGGGCTATGGTTTCGAGAACCTTATCTTTATTTAATGAAGGTTGGTCAAGCTTATTTACCAGAAGAAAGGCTTCAAGTAGATTGTTGCCGCCTTCTTTTATCCAGATAT
>JBAWXL010000395.1:0-3096 GCA_037144095.1 Bacteroidota bacterium | reverse complement strand
TACTTCTGTAAAGCGCGTATTACTTGCCTTATAAAAATTATACACATCAGGCATCTGCACAGTAGCAATAGGACTATTCGCAGCCTGTGGGGCCGCAACTGTAGCGTTGTGCAAAGTATCAAAAGGGCTGTTGAAGGTTACATTATAAACAAGTGGAGCAGAGAGCACAGTCACAAAAGTATCACCAGCCAGCGTATTTGCAGTAAGATTATAAAAATTCCAAATAAAATTGGCTCCCGTGGCGGTGTAATCTCTTGTCCCGTCCACTAAAGTGAATTTAGGATAAATTTGCCCGGGTTGAGGCATATCCGTTTTGTCGATATTTATTTGTGCGCTTGCCCAATTGCAATATAATAGGGCGATTGAAATTAAAAAGAATACTTTTTTCATGTGGTTTTTATTTGATACAAAGATAATCATTTATTTTTAATTACCTCGTTTACGAAATTCAATGCATTGTTAAATCTTTCGATTCCTATTCCTTTAACTACTCTGAAATTGAATGAATAAGCTACTAGTGCTTTTTGATATAAATCAAACAAATAACCCCTCTGATTTGGATGTTCTCTCAAGGGATCGTATTCCCAAGGAGTATCTGTATTGCATAATAAATACAAATCGTACGGATGTTGAATGATATTTTCAAGTATCCAGGCATCACATTTTTGATAACCAACCTCACTCCATATTTTAGTTACAATTAGTTCGGTATCGCAAAATAACAGGGTTTCTGATTGTTCAAATAAAATTTCTTCATTCCGAATTTGTCCTTTTGCAATTTCAACTATATCCTCGAAAACATAATCCCTGCCAAGCGAATTAAGATATTCTCTGGCATATTCTTCAACCCAAAAAGTTTTATAATGATGGGCAAGCTGTTCTGTCAAAGTCGATTTTCCGGTCGACTCGGGACCGGTTATGGCAATGCGATACTTTTTATGAGTTGTTTTTTCCATACAAAATATCCATTGATAGCTAAAAGAATCATAATAAAATAGAAAACCGTTGTGGGATATAAGCCTTGAGTAAGATATAGTATGACCGATAAAATATCTGCAAATATCCAAAGCAACCAGTTTTCGAGTATTTTGCGTGCTTGCAGCCAGGTTCCAATCAATCCAAGAGAAGTTGTTATGGCATCTAAAAGATGAGTTGTTACTGAAGGATTTATATTATCCAGCAAAAAATAAACACCTAAAAATATCACTAAAATCAAAATGGCGCACCAAATAAACACTTTAGTACTGATGCGGGAAATAGCCACCCCTTCTTTATTGCTTCCTCTTACCCAAAGATACCATCCATAAAAACTAATAATAAGATAGACTACCTGCAAACTCATATTGCCAAATATGCCTGCTTTAAAGAATACATAAATATAAATCAATACATTTAAAATCCCCAGCAACCAACACCATGAATTTTCGCGGGTGGCAAGTATAACATACATAATTCCCAACACTGAACCAATAAGTTCAATGTAGTTTAGGAGTATCCAATTAAAAATGGTTTGCAAAACAGGCAACATCAGAAATTGTAGGTTGCCGATAATGTAAACCTGATGTTAGCATATTCGTTTGATTGTTTGAAATGATAACGGCTGTCAGGAATTCCATAAGCAGCAACTGTATATTCACATTCGGCAGCAAGATTAAACTTTCCGCTGATAAACATAGCTAAGGGTGCCACACGATATACATAGTAAATATCTGCATCGCGGGCATACATCGAACCAATTATATCTTTTGATGTTCCGAGATTCTTTAAATAGCCTGCAAAAACTCCAAATTGCCAACGTTTACCGGTAGTCATGATGTTCACCCAAGTGCTCAAATAATTCAAAGATTCGTAAGTTTTGCGATTGGTGTGGGCATCCACCGCACTCACACCATATCCTCCCATCATCGAGTGGTCATAAAGATTTTGCCCGTAAACACCTTGAAGTTTAAATGTCATAAAAGGGAAAGAGAGTTTAGCAAATGCCAGATAAGAATAACTGTCAAAAAACTCATGCGCCTGATAGTTACTATCGGTCACCAGACGCGGAGTTAAACGCTTATAGTCGCAAGCAATACCAAACAGGTTTTCTTTTAGTTTGAATTGAAGTTGAGCATGAAGATTTGGAACAACGCTGTTGCGAAGATAAGTATAGGATAATCCTATAGGACCTGAATTGGTATAATCGCGTTGTGAAGCAGCTACCAGAACCAAATTGAATTTCCAAAACTGATGATCAAGTCTTATTTGAGGTTGACGTGAAAACGAATGAAATGGTGCGCCTGTGTTTAACGAAACCACAAATGGCAATGCTTCCGGAACGTCAAGTGGATGCCAATATTGCCCCATGAGCAATTGAGTTTTATTCCACGAAAGTTTAATATAGGCATGGCGAAGCCTTAAACTATTGTTTTCTGAATTGGAAGCTCCGGTGAAATCGCTTTCAACAAATGCAAGACTTTTAGCTCCTAACACATCAGGGCCTGTCACTTTTACATTCAGCCGTGTGGTCATGGCATATTGATTAAAAGAACGATGTGCATTAATATCTTCGCCGTTCTTGTCAATTAATTTGTTTTTAGGATAAAAAGCCATAAAACCTTCTCTCACTTCAACAACTTGACGTGAATCGTAAATGGCATTGGCATTTACAAACCCACCAAATGTAAAATTGATTTTGGGTTTACTCAAACTATCTTGTCCGAATAGGGTGGAACTCATCGTCAGAAGAAAGCTAAAAATAAAAAGGAGAATTTTTTTCATTGAAATAATAATTATATGAGTCGGCAAAAATACGAATAATTCAATAAGTCTTTTAGCTGGTTAGACTTTTAGGCTTTTAGTTGTTTAGACTATTAGACTTATAGTTGTTTAGACATTTAGACTATAAGGAAGAAATAAGACCCAAGACCCAAAACTTGCCTGACGGCAGTCAGGTTTCAAATTCAAAGAAAGAGGGTTGGGACACAAAGGGCACAAAGTTTTTGCACCAAAGGGACACAAAGGAAAGGCCTACTTGCGTATTTTTAAATCAAAAGAAGTTTGAAATTGAACTTCTTATGATATATTTTCGAGTCTGAACATTTCCACGTAGTTAAC
>JBAWXL010000394.1:0-3103 GCA_037144095.1 Bacteroidota bacterium | reverse complement strand
ATAACCCAAAAATCATGTACGATGTACAACGTTCGAGTTCAGGGCCTACTGTGAATACGTATTTTTATAGTGTTGATGGTGGTACAAACTGGAAAACTACTGGTCTTTCAACACTTACAAATACTGTGGTAATTCCAACAACCGGGTTTTTAACGCAAGATGTAACCATTACAGACCCACTTGCAAATAACAATCCAAACTTTAAATTCAAAATTTTATTTTCAGTGGCTGCAAAAGGTGCTGGAAATAACCGCATTGATAATTTTTCTGTGGAAGGTGACCCAATGCCTATTGGACCTCCGTCATATACTATCGGACAAATTAATACCACTAATCCAACAACAGGAGTTGCAGATTCAGTAAATGGACATTACACAATTAGCGGTTTGGTTTATGGATTTAATCAAAACGCTACAGGAACGCAATTTTTATTGAGAGATAATACTGGTGGTATTACCATTTCTCAATCTACAAAAAACTTTGGATACACTGTTTCTGAAGGTGATAGTATTGTTGTGCCAGGCATCGTTCAAACATATAGAGGTTTGGTAGAATTTACTCCAGACACTATTCTATTGATCAGTTCAGGAAAGACTATTAAAACACCAACTCTTGTTTCGACTTTAGGAAATACCAATGAAAATGATTTGGTTAAACTGAATAACTTAATGTTCTATACCACTCCATCAGGTGCAAATTGGCCAATAGCTACAACAGATATTTTATGCCATACACAAGGGCTAACGGATACTATTATTGTTCATGTTTTAGCAACAAGTGCTTTGGCAGGAAGACCACTTCCTTCATACACATTATTTAATGTTGCAGGAATGGTTCAACAATTGAGTACAAGTACATCTGCACCTTATGCAAATAATGGGTATGAAATATTACCAAGAACTGCAAGTGATGTGATTTCAGGAATAGCTCCTCCAGATGCATTAACTTCTGTGAGTGCTACTCCGAGCTTAAATTCTTTGACTATTAGCTGGACAAAACCTAATACATATAATAATTCAACACTAACCACTTTAGTATTCTTAAAAACAGGTTCGGCAATTATGCAAGGAACTCCGAATATGAACCCAACAGGATATACTGCAAATACAGCATTGGGATTGGGTACTGCATTTCAAAATGATGCTAATGCAAAATGTATATTGAATAGCGATAGCAGTTCAGTAACTGTTACAGGATTATTGCAAGCAACAACTTATTATGCTTTAATTTATTCGGTGAGGTTAGGTGATTCAGTTTATTCAACTTCAACTACAAGCAGTTTTACAACAACAAATAATTTTCCAAATGCAATTACTGGTTTAACTGTAAGTGGAACAACTTCAACTTCTGCAAAAATTGCTTGGGCAAAACCTGCAGGTTACGATAATGCTTTTCATTCTATATTGGTATTTGTAAAAGCAACTTCTGCAGTTACAGTTGGAACGCCAAATAAGGGAGTTTCATCTTATACAGCAAATACAGCATTCGGTTCAGGAACTCCTTATCAAAATGACGCAAACGCATTTAGTGTATATACAGGTGATTCGAGTTCGGTAACCGTTTCAAATCTTGTACAAGGAACAACTTATAATGTATTAGTTTGGGTGGTAAGAAATTCAGATTCGATGTATGCAGCAACTTCAACAATTGCCAGTGGTAACGCATTACCTCCTCCTCCAACAACCAAGCTTATCCACTACTGGAATTTCAATACTTTAGCAAACACTTATACCGCTTCAACAGTAGCCAACTCTTTTAGAAACATAGGTGTTACTGCAGATTTCTCTGTTCTTGACACTGCAAAAGCAAAAATTTATTATAGAACTTTTACAGGAGTTTCTGATGCCTATCTAGGATTTTTCGATAATGTAGCAGGAGACACGATGAATGCTAGAATGAGTTCTCCAGCTGGACTTGGTTTTCGTGCTCGTAATCCAAGCGATAGTATGCAACTGATGTTTTATATTCCTACACAACATTACAAAAACATTAAAGTAAGTTATGCTTGTGAAAAATCAAGTATTGCAAGTGGTCAATACCAACAAAATTTTGATTACAGTTTGGATGCAGGAAAAACTTGGAAAACTTCAGGATTGAATATCACATTTGATTCAACCATTGGAGTTGCTTATACTCCGGTTTACCTATCATTTCCTAATGATACACTTACAGGAAATAATCCTAACTTGATTTTAAGAGTAAAATTTGTTGCAGGACCAATAGGCATTGGAAGCCCTACAGGATTGAGTGGCAATAATCGTTTTGATAACGTTGTAGTTGAAGGTGATACAACCACTGCAACTCCTCAAGCTTTGGTAGGAAGCACTGGAATTGCTTCTGTTACCAATTCAAACGGAGAGTATTTGATGTATCCTAATCCTTCAAAAGGAGATTTGTATATCTCTTCAAAAACTATCGAAATCAAACATGTGTTGATTTTGAACCTAACAGGTAAAGTTGTTTTTGATTTTACAGATAATGCAAAAGAGATTAAAATGGATATTTCTAATTTATCACAAGGTTTATATTTTGTAAGAGTTATAGAGAATGAAGCAGTATCAACAATGAAACTGATAAAGAATTAATAATTGTTTAGTAGTTTTCATATCAAAAATAAAATTGGTGGCTCTGATCGGTCACCTTTTTTATTTTATAAACTTAACAATTTCACTTCATAGAGTTAACATCCATGTAAGCCTTTGCTAACATTGCAAATTTAATTTTGATGCATAAAATTAAATCATGAAAAAATACGTACAATTTTTAACCTTTTTGCTTTTAAGTTTCTTTGTAACAAAAAGCTATGCACAACAATCTCTTATCTATTATTGGCATTTTAACAACCTTGTAAATTTTACTACAAGTGCTGCAAGTCCCTCAACTTTTCCTGTTATCAGACCTAACTACACCACGCTCGATTCGACAAAGGCATTTATCAAATTTGCCGCACTTTCAGGAACATCAGGAAATGCTTCTACATATTATGATTATGTGAGTCCGGGCGATGCATTAAATGCCCGTTTTGGAACTTCTGCAGGGTATGGTTTAAGACCAAGAAACCCAACAGACAGCATGCAATTGATGCTTTACATTCCATCTACTT
>JBAWXL010000393.1:0-3113 GCA_037144095.1 Bacteroidota bacterium | reverse complement strand
AACGGCAGGGTATCCAAATTGTGTTTCGTCTGATACAATTGAAGTTATTCCCTGTCAGGAACTCGTTGTCCCAAATGTGTTCACCCCAAATGGTGATGGGAAAAATGATGTGTTTTTAATTATTGGAAAAACTTTCGAAACTTACGATTTGAAAATATTCAATCGTTGGGGTAAACTGCTATTTGAAACACATTCTGCTTATGAAGGTTGGAATGGTGAGGTAAATAAAAATCCGTGTCCTGCAAGTACATATTACTATACACTTGAGTACACGGATAAGTTTTATCCTTCAGAAGTGAAGCGCATTAATGGAAGTGTAACGCTTCTAAGATAATTTATGCTCCTAAGGCTTCTTGAACAGGAGGTTCTTTAATTTCAAGTTTAAATCCGGTTCCATGAATGTTGATGATTGTAACATTAGGATCACCTTTGAGATATTTTCTCAATTTAGCAATAAAAACATCCATGCTTCTACCAATAAAATAATCATCATCACCCCAAATTGATTTAAGTATCATTTCACGTGAAAGAAGATTATTACGGTTGATATAAAGAAGTTTCAATAAATCAGCTTCTTTTTTAGTTAGTTTTTGTTCTGTGTTTTCAGATTTAAGCAACATATTATTATGATCGAAATGATATTTGCCCAAAGTAAATGGAGCCCTTTCTTCAGTGTAACTAGCGTAAAGGTTTTTAATCTGGCATCTTTTTAGAATAACTTCAATTCGCAAGCTTAACTCTTCAGTACTAAATGGTTTAGTTAAATAATCATCACCTCCAACTTTGAAACCTCTAATTCTATCTTCTTTCATGGTTTTAGCTGTCAAGAAGATAATAGGAATATCACTATTGAATTTTCTGATATCTTTCGACAAAGAAAAACCATCTTTTTTTGGCATCATGACATCAAGGATGCACATGTCATAATTTACTGATTGAAACTGCTGCAAGCCTTCTTCTCCATCTTTTGCAATGGTGGTATCGTAACCTAGCATATCGAGATAATCTTTTAAGACGAGACTCAAATTATAATCGTCTTCAACAAGTAGAATTTTTGTTTTACTTCTCATAGTTATTAATTTTAATTATTATTTAATGGTAAATTTATTATAAACGAACTTCCTTTTCCGGGCGTGCTATTGACTTCAATGGTTCCATCATGAGCATCTACAATAGTTTTTACATAATACAATCCGATTCCAAAGCCCTTACGATTTATGGTATTCAAGCGCACTGATTTCTTAAATATCTGACTTAAATACTTTTCTTCTATCCCAATACCATTGTCTTGAACTTCAATTTGAATAAGATTATTTTGTTTAATTGTCCTAATATAGATCTCAGGAGTTTCAAGAGAATATTTTATTGCATTATCAACCAAATTACTGATTACATTTGACATTAATGCTTTATCACAATTCACTTCATATGGGAGTGATTCCGGTTCAAAATTGATACAACCGTTTTTGCCTTTTATTATCAATTCGAAAGATTTTACGATACCTTCTATTGTCGAATTAAGGTTTTCGTTTTCTTTAGTAAGACTTATATTCCCTTCGTTAAGTATTGTAATTTGAAGAATATGCTCGACCATGCTTCTTAAACGATTGGTTTCTTCCTTTATAATGGATGTATATCTACTAATAATTTCCTTTTTTTCAGGTATATCGATTTTATTTAAAAGATCATTAGCAATCGAAATGGTTGCTATTGGTGTTTTAAAATCATGAGTCATATTATATATGAAGTCGTTTCCCAAGGTTTTATCTGATTTAATTCTGTATAATGATACTATTGTTATAAAGATGCAAGATATTGCAAAAATAATTAAAATTATTGATATCAAATCAAAATGATTATTCGAAGCAAAAATATTTTCTTTTGTGGGCAGAAAGAAAAAAGTATAAGCATTTTTTTTAGAGTCTTCAAAGGAATAAAATAATGGAGAGGATTTTAATTCATTGATGTTAACTTCTTTCGATTGTATGATGAATTCATCTGTTTTTGAAGATTGTATGCCGAAATATATTTTGTCGGAGGAGGGATTTAGTTTTGTAACAATCGAGTCGATTTTTGGGATTGTTATATTTTTTAATTCAACATTATTTGAATTTAAATTGAGTCGAGTAATGATTTCATGGAAAATATTTTGATTTTTATCATTTGTAATTTTTTGATTTTTTGGGTTAAAAAAAGATAATAATGCGATAATAAATGCGGCAATTAGCATCAAAGTGCCTGCTATGAATAGCTTATATGAAATTTTAGTACAGTACATATAGTTTTAAAATTATACCTATTAATTAACAACTGCAAAGATACAAATTGTTTTTGATATTAACACATATTTAACCCGAATGTTCTGATTTTATCAGATGTTTTTGAAATTGATGAAATAAAATAGGCATTAGCAATGCAATTGGGGAAGATTTAATTTGAAAGTATATAGGTTCTTGGATATTTTCATCGAATAAAAAGATTAGGAGGTTTGATAAAAGTGACTTAGAAATATTTTGCAAAAAATAATTTATTTGGTTGCTTCCGATGATATTTTACACAAAACAGTGAAATTACATTTGCTTATTACAACATAAACAAATCTTTTTCTATCTATGCTAAATATTTTAATATGAGATTTATTAATTTAAGTAAAAGGGTTTTTCTTAATTAACTTTATTTCATTTTTAGAAACAAAACAGCCTTGCAAATCAATTGATTTACAAGGCTATTTAATTTATGGGGTGGAGCTGGAGGGATTCGAACCCTCGTCCAAACAAGCAGCAGAAAGGCTTTCTACATGTTTATCCTTTAATTGGTTTTCGAGTGAATACTTGCAAAAGGCAAGCATATATTCACCTTATCCTTAGTTATTTCATTTCATCTGCAAGGCGAAAATGAAACTATCACAACATTTGCTATGCTTCTGGCGGGACACCGTTGTGAGAGGTTTCCCGGGAAGCAGAAAGCTGCTTAGTCTATCGACTACGCTGCTAACGCGTAATTAAAATTGTTGCCGTTTATTAGGCAGTGTGTATTAGCTTTTAGCGGGACCTATGCACAACGCCCGACATGCTTACATTACCACTTCCCTGCTGTCAAATCCTGTCAACCCC
>JBAWXL010000392.1:0-3122 GCA_037144095.1 Bacteroidota bacterium | reverse complement strand
AGTGGCGACCTAAACAGTGGCGACCGAAACAGTGGCGACCTAAACAGTGGCGACCGAAACAGTGGCATTTTTTGTACCAAAAAACGAGAGGACACAGTTCCATTCTTCAACAAAGAATCTGAAATGACATGGGATCAGTGGTACAATCATGAAGCCTATTACATTACAAGAGGCTTGAAAATCACTGATTGGGTTGATTGGGATTCAATGACTGAAGATGAAAAGAAAGAATATCCAAAAGCTTTTGTAACCTGTGGTAGATTGAAAGTTTACGAATACAAACAGGCATGGGCTAACCTTTGGGGAACGCTTTCAGATAGAGAAAAAGAAATCGTGAAGTCACTTCCAAATTTTGATACTGAAGTATTTCGGGAAATCACAGGACTAACAATTGAATAATGGTAATCGGAGTAAAAGTGCTGACTGAGCTTGAGTATTTTGTTTTTTACGATTCGTTCGTGATAATGCTTTTCAAAATACCTATAACCTCAGGGAACCCAAGCACAAAACCAAAATATAGAGCCAAACTGAACTATAAATTCAGGAAGCAATAAAAAAAAGCAAAGCAACTCCAACCTGATACGGGGAGTGGTAACTAAAATAAAATTTCATTTATGACCTATAAAATTGAAGAGATAGAAAAGACCTGTTTGAATATGGGGCTTTCAAAATCAATAACAAAAGCATTGATTGATAATCTACCAAAGAAGCGCAGCAGTCAGGAAAACAGAGCACTTCATGTATTATTCCAAAACATTGCCTACGAACTCAACAGGCTTGGATTAGAGTTCACTTTCAGAGGGATTAAAGGGATGGATATTCAAACTACCTATTCACCCGAAATAGTAAAAAATTTCCTTTGGAAACCGCTGCAGGATGCACTTCTGAAAAAAGAAAGTACAACAGAATTAACCCACAATGACATTGCGTTGATATTTGAAATTTTGGGAAAATGGTTTGCCGAAAATGGAATAGAAATCAGTTTCCCAAGTATCGAAAGTTTGAGTAAAAAGAAAAATTCATTATAAACAATTTATTTAAAAACAGTTATGAACGAACAAAGATTTTACATGGTATACATGGATGGCGAAGGAGCGCCAACACATAAACATTCAACTCCTGAATTAGCCAATAAAGAGGCTGAAAGACTTTCATTATTATTTGGAAAGAAAACCTATGTACTAAAAGCAGTCATATCCATAGAGCCTGCTCCAAAAACTATAACTACAGTATTAGAAACTCCACCAGTAGAAGACGATCTTCCATTCTGATTATGTTTAAACTAAGAGAATACCAACAGCAAGCATCCGATAGAGCCGTGAACTTCTTCAACTCGAAGACAAACAAAAATTCTATCATTGTACTTCCAACTGGATCGGGAAAGTCGCTTTTCATTGCGAAAACTCAAATATGAAAGTAACACATTGGAGACCAATTTCAATTTTATAAAAAAAACACACAATGAAATCAGAAAAAGATTTAAAAGACATTCGAGTTTCAACATTTTCAAATGGGAATAGGTGGAAAACTCCAGTATTAGATATTGCTTGCGCTTCATTTTTATATAGTGCTTGCGCTCCAAATGTAGCAGGTATTCAATATGATTCACAAATAGAAAATCAAGAAGAAATTGAAAATCTTTGTAGTGAAATATCATTAAAGGTTTATGAGCTTCACAAACTCATTAATACCGACAATGCTATTTATTCTTAGCATTAGCCATAACAGACAACTGCTAATAGCATACGCCTCTTTGAAAATGCCCAATTGTGGGCGTATGATTTTAGCAATTGTTATGTACTGTTTTTTCTTTTGTCGGTGTACGCTGAAATGTTATCCGTCAGCGATGGGAATAGTCCCATTCATTCAACAAACATTATTAATTAATCAAGTGTCGCCCATAAAGGTGGGCGTGAGGTGAGAACCCCTCTACGCATTCAGCTATTATTCCTGATAAGAAATTATCCGAACCGAGAGCCAAAGAAGCTACTACACAAGACTAAGTCCATTTTGCTTATTGAATGCTATTTTAATTAATATTTTAACCCGACTGCGGGGGGAAATGAAAACCAACGGCGGAAACAATTCTCGTATAAATGTCGAAGCATAGTAAGCATTTCAGAGCGTGGGAACTACGAAAGTGCCCTTAATTGAAACTAATAAAATAAATATATGAGAAACAAAAACTTAACAACACATTCAGGAATAGAAATGACAACTTTAGAGGAAATGCACTTTTCAATTTGGCTAAATGATAAAAGCGGAATTTCAATGAATACTCTTTATCCTGAAGAAAGGACTAAGGTTGTACAAGATTGGTTAGACGAATATCGTAAACGCCTGAAAGGTTTTTTAAAATAGTACATAACAATATTATATATGAACTCAAAAATGAAAAACCTAATGTTGGCTTATGCAATGCTTGCTGTAGCTGCCGAAAATTCAAGCTATGGAGTTAGAGAATTTTCAAAATCTGAATATGTAAAGGACTTACAGGAACAAGAAGAAAAACAAATGCTTTCAAAGGGTCTAAAAAAGTTTTATTTCGGTGATAATTTCGTTTGGTCGATTAATCAAAAAAATGCAGACCGCAAGGCTCGTTCTTTAAATTGGCTATAACATCCGTGTATAAGCACTATATTTATTGCACACTTATGCAAAACCCTGAAAAATTAAACAACTAACTAAACAAAAACAATCAGCATGATAGAAAATGAAATATGGATTAAGGCATTTGATTTTGGAAATTATGAAGTTTCAAATTTAGGTAGGGTAAAAAGCCTGTATGATAACAGGCACAAAAGAAGAGATAAGATTTTAAAGCTTCAACCTACCAATTGCGGATATTTAAGGGCTGTTTTGAGAAAAAACAATAAAACATTTTATGTGCTGGTTCACCGATTAGTTATGAATTCATTCAATCCAATCAATGAATTTATGCAGGTAAATCATATAAATGGAGTAAAAACTAATAACACGCTTGAAAATTTAGAATGGAATACTCAAATTGAAAATCAGATAAACGCATATAAAACTGGATTACAAAAGCCATCAGACAACGGATTAAAAAAGCAAAATTCACGGCTTCCGAACCTCCGGTAGTGATAATGATATCATCTTCA
>JBAWXL010000391.1:0-3169 GCA_037144095.1 Bacteroidota bacterium | reverse complement strand
GTCCATTAGAGCCAAGTGACAAAAAAATAGCCTGAAAAATGTCCATTACGCCGTATTGTGTGAAACATCCATACTTGTCAATAAATTCCCATTACAAAACAAACCAACAAGCTCTGTATTGTGTGAAACATCCAAACTTGTTAATGAATTGAAGGTACAATATAAATATTGCAGTCCTGTGCTTTGTGAAACATCCAAACTTGATAAGAAATTGCCGTCGCAATTCAACCATGTAATATTTACAAAAGCTTCAATCCCTGTTAAATCAGAAATGCTTTTATTTGAAACATCAATGGCTCCTGTCCATGCATCCGCTTCAGTACATTGAATTTCACCATCATTATTTGCATCAAGCCCGGGTATTGCAAGCAATGCCGCTTTAAAGTTAGCATCGGGGATGCTTACTATGCAAGTAGGGTATTTCTTTACGGTGGCTTTATAGCTGTTTCCGGGGTCTTCATAAAGCACATAAGGCGTGCCATGGCTGTCAATTGCCATTGATGGAAATTCGGCTACATCGATTGAAAACCCTTCTGAACCAACGCTAATCCAATTGGTTCCGTCAAATTTCTTTACGGTAGCTCTATTGTAGTTTAAATATTCCGGGTAAACTACATATGGACTTCCACTGCCATCTAATGCAATGGATGTTTGATAAACTGTCCATACAGAAAAACCCCCTGTTCCAACATTTTCCCAGTTTGAACCGTTAAATTTCATGACACTAGCTTTACCATTGTTTAAAGCATCGGCATATGACACATAAGGTGTGCCACCTCTCGTAACTGCTAACGATATAGCATTGGCAAATCCGGCAGTAAAACCTTCCGTTCCAACTGTTACCCAATTTGTCCCATTAAATTTCTTTACGGTGGCTGCATAGCCATTTGCTACATCCCTATAAACGACATAGGGAATGTTGTTGCCATCTATTGCAATGGAGGTATTCTCTACACTTCCGGCAGAAAAACCTGCGGTGCCTACTGTTACCCAATTTGTGCCATTGAATTTCTTAACAGTGGCCTTATAACCGTTACCATCATCTTCATAAACTACATAAGGAGTGCCACTACCATCTATTGCTATGGAGGTATATACAACTTGGGCAGCGGAAAACCCTTCTGTTCCAACCGTTACCCAGTTTGTACCATCAAATTTTTTCACTGTGGCTTTAAAACTTTTTGCCCCATCCTGATAAACTATATAAGGAGAGCCGTTGAAATCAATTGCAATGGATGTATAGTAAGCACCTCCAGCAGTAAATCCTTCGTTCCCTACGCTTACCCAGTTTGTCCCATCAAACTTTTTTACAGTTGCTTTGAAAAGGTATGTGTTATCCGAATAAACCACATAAGGGGTGCCGATGCCATCTAAAGCCAGCTTAGGAAAATCAGCTTGTCCGGCAGAAAAACCGACAGTTCCCACCGTTTGCCAGACTTGGGCAGTGGCAGTTTGTAATAACACTGTCGTCATAAGTAACAGTGTAAATAAAAAAGTAATTGTTTTTTTCATAAATTAATAATTTAAAAGATTAAAAAAAGTAAGTAAAGTTGTTGTTTTCTGCAATTTCCCGCAGCTTATTCCTGCGGGAGAAATAGGATCCATGCTTAAAAGTGAGTTTTTTCATAGTGTTTTAAATGATTTGAATTATTAATATGAATTTAGTAGTGCATAATATTGGCTTTTATTCAATAAATATGTCTGTTGTAGATTATTCAAATGTATATAGTTCAGCGAGTTCATAAAAAAGATCGACTGTTAATAAAGTAACAGGGCAAATGTATACAAATATTTTTTTCATTCAACAAACTATTGAAATTTATATTCATTCTAAATAAGGATTGATCGTAGGAGGTGGAGATGGGTAATGGGTAATTGGTGGTCGGTAATCGGTAATCGGTAATTGGTGGTTGGTAATCGGTGGTCGGTATTGGGTGATCTGTGGTTGGTGGTTGGTAATTTGTATTAAACTAAGTGCTTAAAATTTCTTTTACCGATTTCTTGTTTCTGATTAGCAAGCATAAGGGGATTCATTTTTTTTATTTTGTTAAAATGCGAAAAAAATATCAACATCAATCAAAAGACTTTCATATTTCCCGGAGAATTTATATCTTTGTAGTAATATAAATATATTTTAGTTTCGATAATGTTTTAATTAATGCTCTAGTCTAAAAAATTATGTATTATGGTCAAAACAGTAATTTATATCCAAAACATGCGCTGCGATTGCTGTATTCAAATGGTTAAAATTGTTTTAAAAGCAATGGGCATTCTTTTCCTTGAAGTGGAACTTGGGAAAGCAATTCTTTGTGATGAGCTTAGCCCTAAGCAAGAGAAGAAGCTCACTGAATGTTTGTCGGAAATTAAACATCCTTTGCTTAAAAATAAGGAGAATTTATCGGTTGAAAAAATTGAGCATTATATCCAACAATGGATAGAACTTGAAGTAATTGGTGAACGTCCTAAATTATCATATTATTTAGCTGATAAACTGTGTTATTGTTATAAAAGCATTGAGAATTATTTTGTACAAAAAACCGGAAAAAGCATTCGGGTTTATAAAATAAAATATCGGGCGAAATGTGCAGAACATCAATTGAGAACAAGCGATATCGACATTGCCGAAATTGCTCAAAATTTACATTACTCTGGTAAAGAACATTTATGTAAACAATTCAAACAAGTTATGGGAAAATCTCCCGAGCAGTTCAGAAAAGATTTGCTGCCTGAAAAATAAAAATTGTTAAATTGACTTGCAGTCAAATATTTTCCGAATCGTATAATATATTTTCCGTAAAATATAATGGCATTATACTAGATAGCTGTTCCTTTGCAATGTTTTTCTCAGGAAACTAACTGAAGAAATCAAAGTGCTGAAATTAGAGTTTTTTGACTTGTATAAATGAGTTATTGAACTGAAAAAAAAGCAAGATTTTGGGAGAATAGGTTGGACACTTTCTGGGATGAGTTAAAGTAAGCTGGACGAAACGTTCAGCTCGCTGGATAAAACATTCAGCTCGCTGAGATAAAAGTTCAGCTTGCTGGACAAAACATTCAGCTCGCTGGGCAAAAAGTATATAGTAAAAGACATAATATCAATTATTAACTAAATAAAACCATTGTTGTCCGATAAAAAAACAAAAATCGTTTTCTGAAGTGATAACTATTT
>JBAWXL010000390.1:0-3176 GCA_037144095.1 Bacteroidota bacterium | reverse complement strand
CGTAAAGTTTGCCTGCGGGTGGCAGGCGTAAACCATAATTGCACTATCTAAATAGCTTCCGGCCTTATTTTCATCGCCCAATTGCAGCCAGGCTTCACCAAGATTATTTAATACAGTGCTGTTTTTGGGGTGGAGGCTATTTAGTTTTTGCAGGATGGGTATAGCCATGTGGCCGGCGCCGGTCATGGTTAAATATGCTGCATAATTATTGTAATTGTCGGCGTTTGGCAATACTTTCGTTGCCTCACCCATTAAATAAACTGAGGGTTCTTTCAAGCCCATCATCCACATTCCATTGGCCGAAGATGCGATCATGAAGCCATAGTATGGGTCGTTTTTGAATTGTTGCATTACTTTCTCCGCCAGTTCCTTCGATTTGGGTTTGATTTTTGCGGCAACAGAGGCATTGGTCGTTTTTAGATATGCGTCCAATTCGGAAACTGAAAGAATTTTTTTTGGTAAATGAGCAATGAGGTCTGTTTTTTTTGAAGGAATAACCTTTTCATCTTCTTCGGCTGCATCCGACATCTGTTTAGCCGATGCATCCGGCAGGTTTTTGGTTGATGGAATTTTAACGCCCATGCTCTCCATCATCTTTTTTTCTGCCGGGCTCATGGCATCCATTGCCTTCTGTATTTCCTTCATTGCCGCGTCCATTTCTTTGCGAGCAGAGGGCTTTGTGTTTGAAATTGGTTGTGTTTGGCTAAAAGCGACACCCATATACAGAACAAGGGAAAATAAAAGAAGATGTTTCATATTGATAGAGTTATATCATGGTTTACTTTCTATTTCCCCAGCATATTTTTAAGCTTTGCAAAATCCAGGGCTTCTTTTATTGCTGAGATATTGGCTTCAAAAACCGGATCGTTTTGAGTCAATTTATAGATCACTGTAAAAAATTGCGAGGATGATTTAGGTAACTTTTTATTGTAGTATTCCGTGTTTGGTTTAACGGCGATGAAAGAACCTTTAGTACCTTCATTAACAAAACCATTAAACCGTTCTTCATCGTTCCACATGCCAATGGCATCCTTACTCAATTCGCTATCCGGTTTGGTTAAATAGTCACTGATATTATCGAGGTATTTTTGGAAATATCCCTTTTGACCCGGACTTTCTTTTATCGATTTCTCTAATCTTTTCTGTTGTATTTGCAAATATTCCCTGCGGTTAATGTAAGAAAATGGAAGCGTATCGCCATAGGTAATTAACCAACGATATTCTACTGTTTTATTTTCTTCCTGGCTATCGCCTACAATTTCTTCACCCATATAGAAATAGCCATCTTTTTTTTGAGGTCTTTGTTTCAGTTTTAAATAACCCCTGTAATCGTCTGCCTGAGTAGTTGCAGCAAACAGTGTATTTAAAGAGGAAATTTCATTAACTGTAATGGTAACATTTGTTGCAGATGAAATAGCCACTGTATATTTTGATTTATCTGCACTTTTATTGTCGCATAAAAAGGGAAGGATATACATGGTATAGTTATAAGGGTCTGCAATCCATACATCACCGGCATTGGGATATTTACCATACGATGTGCTATATACCACCTGACATCCTTTTGGGTGGTAATTGGTGTTTACAAGTTTATGTATCGCTGCAAGTACTGCTTTTTCTGCTGCTAAATCTGCCGCACTTACTCCATGAATCGAACCCTGCTGACCGGCTTTCCAGGTACCTGGTTTTTGAAGCAGTAATTCTGGGGTGCAATCCTGTGCTGATAAAGAAAGGCTAACCAGAATACCAAATATTAATATAAGATACTTCATAAATCAAAATTTTATTTCATCATTTATCAAGGCCTTCCAACACTTTCCCACTAATGCTGGGTCCACTGTTCACGCTTGCTCTTCCTTCCACACCAACAACTGTTTGCCCGGCTAAATTTATATTTGCACCTACTTTCCCAACAAAATCAGTCTTGCCTCTTTCGCTCAGTTCAATTCCTACTGCAGCAGTGAGTTCGGCTTCAGCGGAAAGCGGTCCCTTTCCAACACTTACACTCTTACTTGCGCCTACGTAAATATTTCCGGAAAACCGTTCTGTCTCATCATTCTTTTTAACATTGATTGTTACCCCTCCGCAATCAAAATTTCCAATCAGCCGACTGCATTGAGATGTAATTGTAAAGCATCCCAGATTAGTTGTGCTGACGTATTTGCAGGCTACGTCATCAAAATTCTGCAATGAATCCATTTTGGGGTTGCTATCTTTTTCCGCAGGAATGCAGATGTCGGATCTAAACATCACCTTTTGTCTGCTGATTGTGGTAAGCCAACTGATTTGTGCTACTACTGTTGTCCATGCATATTCATCGGGCCATAAGGTATATTTACGGTAATACAAAAGATTATCTGTCTGGCTGATCATATAATTTATATATGTCTTTTCCCGCTGTTCCATCATGGAATTGGCATTATTTAAAAACGTATTATGTACTTCATTTATAGCCTTGCAATTTAATGGATCAATATTCTTAATTATTTCTCCCTCTTCTATTTCCATCTTTTCTATTTTGTCACTTCCATCTAAAACAGACTGAAATCTATCTGCAAAAACATAATTGTTGACCGCATCAATTCCATTTACCAACGGCCCCAGCTTTATCAATGCTTTACCGGTCAATTCCGGATATAGCGATGCAGTTGAGCCTGTTTGACTAGCTTGAAGAATATCTTTAGCACGTATTTGTTGCTGCGATAACATCTGTTCTTCCAATATTGCCTGCTGACTTTGCAATTCGTTTATTTTTGCATCGCATTCGTTCTTAAATTTTTCCCATTCCGATTTCAGCAATTCACTTTCTCCGATATTTTTAGGGTAGGCAGGCCATTTGAATTTTGTGAGTCCAAGTCCGTCTTTCGACATGGGGGCATCCCAATCCAAATCTTCGCTTTTTAATTTGTATCCTAATTTTTCAAGTTTGTCCGCCTTTTTGTCACTGTAGCCAAATTTTATACTCTTTAGTGCGGCTTCAACAGCCGCTGGAATGTGCCCTTTGCTTTCTTCAATCAGGCACTTGGTGAAATTTGCCTGTGGATGGTATGCATAAATGCGGATAGTACTGTCTAAATAACTATTTGCTTTTTCTATGTCACCTAAACCAAACCAAGCCTGTCCAATATTATTCAGGATTGTGCTATTTTGTGGATAATGCTTATTGAGGTTATTTA
>JBAWXL010000389.1:0-3188 GCA_037144095.1 Bacteroidota bacterium | reverse complement strand
CGTAAGTGAAAAATTTTGTTCCAAACAATTCTTCAAAATCATGGCGTTTGCTCCGATCGAAAAGTACTTCCTTTGGACCAAAGCTATTCAGTAATTTGTCAATGTATTCGCCCGTTCCTTCAGCAACCAAAAATTCACCTGTAGAAATATCAAGAAACGAAACACCAATTTTAGTCTTATTGATATATACACTTGCCAAAAAAGTATTTTCCTTGTGATTTAGCGTGGTATCGCTATATGAAACACCGGGAGTAACCAATTCAGTCACACCACGTTTTACAATTTTTTTAGTCAGTTTTGGGTCTTCAAGCTGGTCGCAAATGGCTACACGCCGACCCGCACGTACTAGTTTTGGCAAGTAGGTATCCAATGCGTGATGGGGAAATCCTGCTAATTCAATCGTTTTACCGGAACCATTTGCCCGTTTGGTAAGTGTAATGCCTAAAATCTGAGAAGCCTGAATCGCATCGGTAGAGAAAGTTTCGTAGAAATCACCACAACGGAAAAGCAGGATAGCATCAGGATGCTTTCCTTTTATCTCATTGAATTGCTTCATCATCGGGGTTTCTACTATCTCAGAGTTCATATTTATAAAAAGAACCCCTAACCCCTAAAGGGGAAAGGGAAATTGTTAGTAAAGTATTTAAAATTCACCTTTAGAGCTAAGAGCTAAACAATCCATCAATCGCAGTTGTCATTCGTGACCAGAGGAATTTCTTCTTTTCGATTTTGATATTTTCTATCATATTCGCCGCACGATCATTAGCAAAAAAATCAACAAGCGAATCGGCAATTTGTTTGGTATTTTCAACATCAATCACATAACCAACCTTTCCATTCGGAATTGTTTCGGCTAGTCCGCCCACATTGGTTACCAGCATTGGTTTTTCAAAATGATATGCAATTTGACTCACACCACTTTGCGTAGCAGTTCGGTAAGGCTGAGCTACCAAATCACTCAAACTGAAATAATTTCTCACTTCGTTATCTGGAATAAATCCGGTGCGAAGTTCGACAACACTTTCCAGTTTCAGACGAATAATTTGTTCAAGATAAGGTTGTGGATTTTCATAAAATTCACCGGCAACTATCAATCGAACAGGTAATTTGCGTAAACGTTCATCCGCAAAAGCTTCGAGCAATAAATCCAATCCTTTGTAATGGCGAATAAAGCCAAAAAACAGCACGTAATAATTTTGATCAAATAATCCTAGTTTCATGGCTGCTTCTTTTTTATTCAAGGCATCGCCATAATGGTCGTAAATAGGGTGAGCAGAAACAACCTTTGGTTTATTTTCTGTATCGAATTTATTAATATCTACAACCACCGATTCGGCCATTGCTACGAAGCCATCCATGGTTTTCACAAAATATTGAGGAAATAATTTATCCAGAATGGTTGGTTCATGGGGTATCATGTTGTGAATCATACCAATTATTTTGGTTTTTGGTGAACGGGCTATGCGCGCTATTGTACCAAAACATGGCGCAATAAATGCCATCCAATAACAAAAAATCAACCTGTCTGGAGCTTTTTTCTTAATTTGCTGACCGACTTTAATCCAGTTCAGCGGATTCATAGAATTAATAGCGCGTGTAATCTTTAGATCTTTTGGAGCAAATTCGGCAGAATATTGCGATTTTCCAGGGAAAAGAAAAGTCGGATATTGAAGAGTAAATGTAATAATTTCAACATCATGTCCCTGTTTTACATATTCACGTGCTAAACGTTCATTATACGCCGCCAATCCTCCACGATAGGGAAATGCTGTACCAACTATGATTATTTTCATACACCAACATTTAATATTAGATTGATAAACAGAATGTTAATGGCAATTGCTCGTTGCTATAAATTCTGTTTTTTTCATTCCATTAAGGAATGGAAATAACCATTCGGTTACTTGTTTATTTTCTGCAAAAGTACGAAATAATTTGTTGTAGGTGGAGTTTTTGGAATAAAATTTTATTTATCTAGTCAAAATGAAAGTTACTTTTCATTACTCTAAATACAACATTTCCTTTCGTTTCAAAAACCACAAAAGAAAGTCACTAAAAATGGAACCGTAAAATCCATAATAAACCCGTGATAAATAGACACAATGGAGAACTCCTTGCCCGAAGTCCTTACAATAATTGGAAATGTTGTGTCCATCGTTGTTGCTCCACCGGCTGCAATTGGCGACAAGTTTCCAAAATAGCGCACCATTAGAGGCGCAAAAAGCAGAGTCAGAATCTCGCGCATAATATTAGAAAGCAAGGCAATTGTTCCAAGCTCAAGGCCTTTATATTGTGTAATTAGAATACTTGAAAGCGAATAATAGCCAAAACCGGAACCTACAGCTAATAAATCTGAAACTGAATGGTTGAATAATAAACTCACAGCCAAAACACCTACATATGTTCCAATTATTGTTGTAAGAGGCAAAAAAAGTACACGTGAATGTATTTTGCGAAATTGCTTAATGGTATCCGGCTGATGCCCTATGCTAAAACCGACTGAAAACATCAACGCACACAACACATAAAAACTGACATCGGCACTTGCCCATGAAATAGGAATATAACGAAAAATACCTAGTAATAAGCCCGTTGCGAAAAATGACAATATAATTAGACTTCCTTTCATTGTTTCTGATTTTTAAGACTTTTCCACAATAATTTTGCTCCAACCACACTTCCAAGAGTAGCTGCCACGGCAATAACAGCAGCTTCCAAACCGAGTGATGCAAATTTTCGTACAACTGTATCATTCATACCCACTTCTATCCCTAACAAAAACAATAACGCCCAAATAAGCGTTAGAATTAATTGGTTCATAAAACGAAATTTTCTCTTACGAAATAAATAACCGCTAATGATTCCGGCAAACATAAAAAGTAGTACGATATACATCCTCTGATTTTTATTTAGGTATGCAAAGATAGTCTTTTTGACATAAAAATACAGTTTATTATTGTCTGATTAGTTTCGCTGATTTTATTGAGGCAAACAGAATAAATATGTGCAAATAAATGAGTAATTTTGCAGCCCGAAAAGGAGAGGTATTAGATTCAGTATAAAATTATAAAATTCAGAATAAAATGAGCAAAAAAGCATTATTAATGATTTTGGATGGTTGGGGAATTGGAAGCAAAAGCCATTCAAACGTCATCTACAGCACACCAACACCTTATATCGACTCGTTG
>JBAWXL010000388.1:0-3192 GCA_037144095.1 Bacteroidota bacterium | reverse complement strand
CCTTACCAACAATATGATCAGGTCGGCAATGGAAGATAAAAGCGGAAACCTCTGGTTTGGAACTGATGGAGGTGGATTATGTAAGTTTGACGGAAAAGCATTCACTCATTTCACAGAAAAAGAAGGTCTGTCGAGTAATGTAATCATCAGTATGATGGAAGACAGTAAAGGGAATCTCTGGTTTGGCACCTACGATGGCGGTGTTAACAAGTTTGAAGGAAAAACATTTACCCATTTCACAGAGAAAGAAGGTCTTTCGAACAAACACATCAATTGCATTCTGAAAGATAAGCAAGGAAACCTCTGGATGGGTTCTGAGAAAGCTGAAGTGAATATGTTTAACGGAAAAACTTTCACTCACTATTCGCTTAAAGAAGGTTTTGCAAACAATGATGTTTTATGCATAGCCGAAGATAGCAAGGGTAACCTTTGGTTTGGCAGCAATGGTGGTGGACTTTGTAAATTCGACGGAAAGTATTTTAGTTATTTCACTTCCGAAAAGGGTTTAAATTATAAATATATTTATTGCATACTTGAAGACACACAAGGTGCACTTTGGCTGGGGACTTATGGCGAAGGAGTTTATCGTTTCGATGGAAAAAAATTCACACAATTCACTACTGAGCAAGGGCTTTCGAACAATGATGTTTTTAGTATTACTGAAGACAAAGCGGGAAACCTCTGGTTTGGAACGGGTGAAGGAAAAGTGAGCAAATATGACGGAAAAAACTTTAGTCGTTTTTCGATAAAATCGGGGTTGAAAAATAACACAGTAAGATCAGTATTTGAAGATAGAAAAGGTAAACTTTGGTTTGGAACTTATGGAAGTGGCGTTTGCAGGTTTGACGGAAAAACATTCACACATTACACAATTGACGAAGGTTTGACGAGCAATAATGTGCTAAGTATTGCAGAGGATAAAAATGGAAATCTTTGGTTTGGAACCAGTTTTGGGCTTAGCAAACTCCCGGCTTATACATTGAATGAGATGGAAACTTCAAGTATTTCAAACAAAGAAATTAATATGATTTTCAGGAATTATACTTACGAAGATGGTTTTTTGGGGGTGGGTGTAAACACCGGAAAATCGATTTGCGAGGATAATGAAGAGACTATCTGGATTGCTGCCAACGACCGACTAACAGCTTATCATCCTGATGGAGAAACTTCTGATACGATTGCTCCAAACATACAGCTTACGGGCATTGAGTTGTTTAACGAAAAAATTAATTGGATTAGTTTACAGCATAAAAAAGACACTTCCATCGTGCTGGGCAATGGTGTTCGGGTGGGGGATTTCATTTTTAAGGGTATTTCGAAATGGAACTCATTGCCGGAAAATCTGAGTTTAGCATACAACAACAACTATTTGACCTTTAAATTCATTGGAATCACTCAGAAAAGCCCGCGTAAAACGCAATATAGATACAAATTAGATGGATTGGATGATAACTGGAACAGCATTAGTAGTGTTACAGAAGCTCATTATGGAAACCTACCCGCAGGAAGTTTCACATTTAAAGTAAAAGCCATGAATAGCGAAGGTTATTGGAGTAAGGTGTTGGAATATCCTTTCATCATTCGGCCTCCCTGGTGGAAAACCTGGTGGGCTTATGTGTTATATGTGGTTTTCTTTAGTTTTAGCATAGTGTTTTATATAAAACGACGCGAAAGATTGCTCATTCAACGGCAAAAGGTGCTTGAGAAAACCGTTGAAATCAGAACATCAGAAGTGGTTGCCGAAAAACAAAACGTGGAGCAACAGAAAGCAAATTTGGAAATCGAAAAAAAACGAAGCGATGAGTTGTTGCTGAATATTTTGCCCGAAAAGGTTGCCGAAGAGCTCAAACAAAAGGGTAGCGCCGAAGCTCAACAATTTGAGGATGTGACCGTGATGTTTACAGACTTTAAGAATTTTACTCAAATTACTGAGAAATTGTCTCCTTCCGACCTTGTGATGATGATACATGAATATTTTAAGGGATTCGACCAAATTATTGGTAAATATAATATCGAAAAAATAAAAACTATTGGCGATAGCTATATGTGTGCTGGCGGTCTTACCAATAACAATAAAACCACGGCCGGAGATGTTATCAGGGCAGCCATCGAAATTAGGGAGCTAATTAATCAACATTTGACAAAAGGAGAAAATGGGTTTAGCGAACCTTTCGAAATCAGAATTGGGATTCATACAGGTGCGGTGGTGGCTGGAATTGTGGGGATAAAAAAATTCGCCTACGACATTTGGGGCGACACGGTTAACATAGCTTCGCGAATGGAAAACAGCGGGGAAGTGGGCAAGATTAACATTAGTGGTGCCACCTACGAATTGGTGAAAGATGAATTCAAATGTCGCTATAGAGGGAAGATTGAAGCCAAAAATAAAGGTGAAATTGATATGTATTTTGTTGAAGATTGAGCAAAAACCGGAAAACAAAGTCCGACTTTTTCGGGCGACTCATGTATAGACTCGAAATGGGTAATAATAAAAAAGCCTCTGCGATTGAACACGGAGGCTTTTTTGATGATGCAAAGAGGGAATCAATGCATGTGTTTGCATTTTTCTTCGCATTTCGATTTGTCGCATTTTGACTTGTCGCATTCTTTATCCATCATAATCACTTTGGTGCAAACTTTCACCCCGTTGGAATCGGTGGTGGTGCTGTCGCCCATGTGGCAATCTTTCATCATGTCGAAATCGCAACCTTTCATACATTCCATCATCATCTGACGATGCATGTCGTGTTTTTTGGCAAGACGCATGCCAATGCAATAGGCTCCTGAAAGAGCAATGATAAGTCCGATGGACACCATAATGGTCCCGTTCTTAATGTTTTTGTTGTTTTTGTCGATAAATCCTTTGATTAGGATTACCAGTCCAATGAAGCCTGCCAATGCGGCAATGATGGCTGCAATTAAATAAAGTACGTTCATTTGCTTTTTGTTTTTTTAAGTTAATATGCTTTTTAAAATACAAGACAAAAATACGAATTATTTCAGATATGCAAGGGGGAAGTTTTGAGTTATGAATTATGAGTTTTGGATTGTTCGGTGATTGAAATTGATTTGGGATGGGAAGAGATTGAAGGAAAAGTGAATTGAATTTATCAATAGTATCTTATGTAAACACCATAAATTGTATTAACCCCTATAAAACTGGACTATTTTTCAGTTGATTATTAAATGAAT
>JBAWXL010000387.1:0-3193 GCA_037144095.1 Bacteroidota bacterium | reverse complement strand
ATAAATGGCGGAGTTATTATGTAGAACTAAAATTCTACTATGGTGGTTTTTTACCCGACTCCGCCTCATAAGGTGGAGTTACTATTATCTCCGCCTTTTAAGGCGGAGTTTATGAAGCGACAGAAGCTATGGCTTTAGCCATGACTCCTTTCTTTGTTTATCAACGCCATAAATGGCGGAGTTATTATGCAGGGCTAAAGCCCTACTGTGGTGGTTTTTTACCTGGCTCTGCCTTAAAAGGCGGAGTTATTATTATCTCCGCCTTTTAAGGCGGAGTTTATTAACCGAAAAAAGTTTTGGCTTTAGCCATGACTCCTTTCTTTGTTTATCAACGCCATAAATGGCGAAATTATTATGCAGGGCTAAAGCCCTACTGTGGTGGTTTTTTACCTGACTCTGCCTTAAACAGACTGTGTGAAAACACAACAATTGTGCAAATAATTTATTTTGTAAAAAACATTAGATTTTACTTGCACAGTTCGCTAATTATCTGTAATTTTACATCGAATTTATACTAGATACAATGCACTATAAAGATAAGATTTCAAGAGAGCAACTAATGGTAATGTCATATGATGCGATGGTAGCTCAGGATAATGCAGTACGACTAATTGATTTGATGTGTAAGAAGTTTTTTAAAGAGCTACGCAATGAAAAGCAATGGAAAGGTTGTAAAAATGAAGGTAGAAAGAGCTATCCACCTGAATCAATGCTGTGTTTGTTAGTTTATGGATATTTTAATGGAATTGCTAGTAGCCGAAAACTAGAACGTGAAACATATAGAAATATAGAAGTTTTATGGCTAATGGAAGGATTGCAACCTGATCATTGGACAATCTGTGAGTTTCGTCGTGAAAGTGAAGCAATACTAAAATCATTTTTAAAATTGTTTCGTCGTTTTTTGATTGACGGGTCATATGCCTCAATTGACAAAATAGTATTTGATGGAACAAAAGTAAAAGCTTATGCTAGGCGAGATATGCTCACTGTAGAAAGCCTTCAAGAGAAACTGATTGACATCGACAAATCCATATCAGCATATTTATCAAAGGTTGAAAACAATGACAATCATGAAAATGAAATGATCTTAGCCAAAGCAGAGATTGAGGTATTAAAAGAAAAAATTAAAAAACTCGAGACTGCTAAAATAAAATTTGAAAATATCAAGCAGGGACTAGAAGAAAGCGGTGAAACATATTATGCCGTTAACGACAAGGAAGCAAAACTCGTGAGAGGACGGGATGGAAAATTTGCGGGTTATAATGTTCAGGCAGGAGTAGAAACCAAAGGGCATTTTATTATGGTGGATCGTGTGACGACAGAAACAAATGATATGCATGAATTAGAAAAGAATGTTGATTCAGTTAAAGAAGCAACAGGGTTTCTACCAAAAGAAGTTTCGGCAGACAAAGGATATAGCAACACATCACAAATACTTGAAATAGAAAAAGACGGCAATATCCAATGTTATATCCCATTAATAGAAACAATGAGAGAGAGTCAAGAAAAACAAGGTATTACCTTTCAATATAATGAAACAACCGATGCCTATACGTGTTCTCAAGGTAAACAACTTCGATTACACCAAACAAATGCGAAAATAAGAGATGGATATTATAACATTTATCAATGCCACGAATGTAATAATTGTATTGTCAGAAATATATGTACAAAATCAAAAATAGGACGAATTTTAAAAAGGAATATAAATCAGAAAAAGCTTGATCAATATAAAATAAAGATGAAAGGGGCGTATGCAAAAGAAAAAATAAAACAACGAAAGGGTGTAGTAGAACACCCCTTTGGAACAATAAAAAGTTTGATGGGGAAATTCAATATTCTTTTAATAGGAAAGCAAAAAGTTCAGATAGAAATAGATTACTATACAACTGCATATAATCTTAAAAGATTAATAAATTGCGCTCCATTTTCAGAATTAATAAACAAAGTGAAAAAATATGAATATGAAACAGCTTAAAAAAGCAAATAAAAGACTTTTTTGCTAATAAATGTCCCTATTTTTTGGCATTAAAACGTATTTTTTAAAATATCTATCCTGATATGTTCTTTTGTACACAATACAGAAAAAACTTATCAATTATAAGTTCTGTTTTCACACAGTCTGTAAAGGCTAGGGTTATTTATTTAACATTAAGAAACGAAAAGTTCATTATTTTCAACAAAATATTAACCCTAGTTTTTAAGCTAGGGTTTGTGAATTTGGTTGTATATAAGGGCTTTAGCCCTGATAAGTATTTTTGTTTAATAGGAAGATGTTATTTTTTCATTTTTTTCTTGTTTCTATATGAGAAATAATATATAAATTTGTGGTCTAATTTGAATATTCACTAAAAAAAATATTGTTATGCATCCAAATTTAGAAGACAAGACAACTTTATCGAGATTCGTCATTAATAGTTTCGATCCCGATAAGCCCAAATTTATTGAAAGATTTACGCGCTATGCTGATCCGTTTAAGACAAATGCTATTGCAAAGATAGTGGTGTGTGAAAACATAGTGGCTACTTCGTTTTATTTGACACAAAGCAAGACTTTGACAGGTTTGCTGATTACAACGGCAATTAGCATTAGAACGGATTTGGATGATATTGAAATTTATGCTATCAATGCAGAAACTGCATTGAATATTAGCTGGAAGGATATGGGAATTAAAGAGGTACGGAATTGTATTACAAGGAAGAATATGGAGGGGATTGGTCCTGCGATGACGGTGTTGAATGCTAATATTACGGCAAATGAGGATGCTTTGACAGACCAAGGGATGACACAGGCTAAGTGGGACGGGCTGTTGGCGAAGGTGGAACAGGTGAGGCTGCTGAATGAGAAACAGAATAAGATGGAGAGCGATAAACAAGAGGCTGTGGCGGCAAATCATCAGAAGTTTGATGATATGTGGGCTGTTACGATGAATATATGCAGGGCAGGGAAAGCGATTTTTAAGGGACAAGTTAGGGCAAATGAATATACGATTGCTACGCTGCTGAAAAGGATTCGTCATGATGGAAGTTCTCCAGATGCGATAGCGCAACGGAAGGCTGAACAGATGGCTGCCATGATAGGGCAATGGAATTTGACGGTGAAGGATTTTGGTTTGGAGGATAGTTGGGTAGAGGATGCTGAGGTGGAGATAGTGGGTACGGATTATAAGTTGCCAACGGATGATGAGGGCAAG
>JBAWXL010000386.1:0-3219 GCA_037144095.1 Bacteroidota bacterium | reverse complement strand
CGATGGTTTTCAACACTATTTTTAGCGCCATTTCGAGTTCGAACTCAGTCATTCTACCCGATTCAGCCGCAATTTTGACTAACTCATTGAGCGATATCGTATTCTTTCGTATCACTACTGGATACAATCCACTTTTCTTTGACTCTGCGTCGTTGAGGTTATCTGTTTTTTGCCTCATTTTGTAATGAATGCTCATACCGTACTATTTAAGTGAAAAGACCTTACTATTTAGATGAAAAGACCTGAACTATTAACTAAAACTTACTGACTAATTAAACATAAGCTGTACATCCTAGAAGTTTAAGATGTACATCCTACATATTTAGCATGTACATCCTAAATATCTGAGATGTACAGTACAAAGATAATACTTCCTTACTTTTTCACTAATACTTCCTTATCTTTTTGCTAGTTTGTCTTGAAGTTTTGGGTAAAAAGGACTTACTAATTCTTTTGGTAGTAATACAATCCGAATTGAATATTCGGTTGAATATTAATTTTTTTCTGCATTCTCTAAAATTCAAATCAAAAGAACATACCTAATGTGGTACCATTTGTTTGATGTAAAAATTGGAGAGTAATTGTTGTTAAACAATCTCTACAACCAATTTCTTTATTTTGTAAGTATTTAATTTGCATTATTGTTGATTGAAATGCGGATAATTAATATATTTGTTTTTCGAAATGTGTATATTTGTAAAGTGTGAGAAATTATTTTGCTATTACTTATTGATGAGCATAGGTGAATCCCTATTCTCTACTACTTAGGCATTTTGGATACACAACTGCTTCAAAATTCTAGAATATATTAACCACATAAAATATGCTTTTTTATAATCCAAACATTCGCAGAAAGACAACATACAAAAGACTTGTTGTTTTCGGAAAACCTCAAGAACGAAAGTTGTATTCATATTCTTTTTTTGAAAATTTTCAAGAGATAGAGCTAGTATTTGATGAAAAGATTACAAAAAGATTCGAATTTAATCCGATGACTAATTTTTTAGACTCTCTACATATCTATGAAGTAAATGAAAAATTTAAAAACCGATTTTATTTTGATATAACATTGCAAGATAATAATATCTTAGAGTTCAAGGAATCGTTTTTCGAAAGAAATAAACAAGCAAGGTGCAAAGGTCGACTTGTGTGTGAAACTAATAATCAAAAAAATAATTGCATTCTTTCATTTCATCGAGTTGATTCTTACCTTGGCTACAGAATTAAGTTGAAAATTAAAAGAAATGGTGTTGGAGATTTTTCTGTTGAAGAATTTTACGATAGTAAAACTAATGAGCTTATGTATATTTTGGAGAATGAATTTGAGTACTTCGTAAATGAATTAGAAATAAAGGCAAATAACATATTGAATAACGGCTGGAGTAGATTTGAATAGCTGTGTTCAATTTTTTTGGATACAATTTTATCACTTTATATAATAAAAAAATATGACAAAATTATTAAAACTGATTTTTGTGGTGTTATTATCGATATCTAGAACTAGTTTCGGTCAAGATATTGCACAGATTGATAATCCGATTTATGACCGCAGAGATATAGGCTATTGTGACATAGTAAAAATAGAAAAATCAACTCAAAATACAACAGTCTACTTTCGATATACAGCCCCATCTGAATATATTGATGGAGGTTGGGTATGTGCTGGTCAGGATTTTTATATTCGTGACACATTTACAAAAGTAAAAAACAAACTTCTAGGAGCAAATAATATTCCAATTTGTCCATCCAAATATGGCTTTAAATATTCTGGGCAAAAGTTGGATTTTAGTCTTACATTTGAAGCTTTGCCTATTTCCACGACCAAAATTGATATAATTGAAGATGAAAAGAACGGTGGATTTAATTTTTATGGAGTTGATATTTCAAAAACATCAACTAATATATCATTAAATAAATTACCCGTTCAAAATCAAAGTTGGACTGAAAATTCATTGAAATCCTTTTGGGTTGAAAATGGAACTGACGAATTAGAGGGTGTGTATGAAGCGGTTGGTGAGAGTTATAAAGACTTTCCCAGTCGTGTCTTTGCTCTAAAGAAAACTACATTGGGTTATGATTTGATTTTTTTGAAAGATAAGAATGTTGATTCATTTAGTAAAATGAATGTTGGTGATATTTTTATGACACTAAAAGCAACAGCAACACAAAATTTATTTAAAGCTGATTTAAAAGGAATTGAATGGTATGTTTCTTTTGAAAATGGATTTATGAAGCATTTTAGAGTTTTTCAAAGCGGAGCAGAGAGTAGGGTTGATCAGTTTATTAAGATTTTCCCCGTGGCAAACGATGTTTCTAGTAACAAAGTTAGCAGAATTAAATCTGGAACAGGATTTGGTATTGCTTCTAATGGATTAATTATAACTAATTTTCATGTTATTGATGGGGCTTCATCAATTAGAGTTAAAGGAGTAAACTCAGATTTTAATAAAGTATATAATGCAAAGATTTTAATCTCAGATAAAAATAACGATCTTGCTATTATTCAGATAGACGACAAGTCATTCTCTTCTTTAGGTAAGATACCATACACCGTTAATACTGCGCTGTCAAGTGTTGGTACAAATATTTTTGTATTGGGTTACCCTTTAAGAGCATCTATGGGAGATGAAATCAAACTCACAAACGGAATAATAAGTTCAAGAACGGGTTATCAGGGAGATATAACATCCTATCAGATTTCAGCACCTATTCAACCTGGAAATAGTGGAGGGCCACTTTTTAATAGTCAAGGTGATTTAATTGGAGTTGTAAATGCAAAGCTTTCAGGTGCAGAAAACGCATCGTATGCAATCAAATCAAACTATTTAACTAGTTTAATTGAGTTATTACCGATAAAGCCAAAACTTCAAATACAAAATCTTTTAGTTGGAAAACCATTAACTCTACAAGTGGAAATGGCAAGGAGATTTATTTACATAATTGAGATTGAATAATTGAAATTTAATAGAATAGACTCTCGTCTCTTAGAATTTATTCTCCCAATAAGCTATCCAAGGACTTATAATCCACCGTCAGTTCGGATATGAAACCGTAGAAAAGATGATGTACCGTTGGGACGGGATCTGTGCTCCCGCCCCAACGGTACAGTCTATACACCTTACTAACCAATTTAATCGATGAAAACAATCTCTTATTTCACGCTGACGATAGTTCTTTTGTTCGTGTTTGGTCAGTTTAGTCGCGCTCAACTTGGCAAAG
>JBAWXL010000385.1:0-3228 GCA_037144095.1 Bacteroidota bacterium | reverse complement strand
TTAAATTGTTCCAAATCATACACATGCCTGTCCATGGATTTCCTTCATTGGGATTTCCTGTATAATTAAAATTGATTGCAAACATGTGTTCTTTTTTCCCTGTACCACTTTCGGCTTGTTTCGAATCTGTCAACCAAAGTTTCTCGTAATCGCTATACAACGCATACCCGGAACTATCCTTAACTGCCTGACAAAGTTGTTTTACTAGAGCATAATGTGTAGCCGGTGTATAATCATTACCTCCTACAGGTGGATTTTCATAATAGACAACTTTGTTATCGACACAAGATGCGAGCCATAAATGCACTCTGGCTTTCATAGCCATTGCAGTCCACTTGTCAGGGTGTCCATAAATTGAAGTTTTGGGTAAATAGGCAGAAGCATAAGTTAAATCCTCTAAAATAAAATCAATAACCTTATAAACACTGTCTCGGGGACCTTCTGTAACAAACGGGTCGTTAGGGAGTGATTTTGAGATAACAACCGGGCCGAAAATCCTCACCAGGTTTAAATAATAATAAGCTCTTACAAACTTTGCTTCAGCCAGATAAGCCTCATACTGATTGCCCATGACCTCTTTTTTCAAACCGGATATCACAAAATTGCAATTGCCTACACCGCTATATAAATTCTTATAAATAGAAGCGACAGTAGAGTTAAACGAATCGAATTGGAACGTATGAAAAACATTCACATTTGCCCATGAATTACCCCTTGCTTCATCAGACATAGTGGTGAAAGAGGATAAAAAAGTTTGACTTCCAATATTATTTTGTAAACCGGCATATATTGCAGTAATAGCGGTATTACTTTGCCCTACGGTATTAAAAAAATTATCAGCATTGTAAAAATCGACTACCTGTTCATTCAACACATCATTGCAACTTGTGACCAGCATTAAAGAAGCAATTAATGTGATAGCGTAGAGTTTTAATTTTAATTTTATATTAAATAGTTTTTTCATTTTCATATTTTTGTATTTAATTATCAATTATCAATTGCTTGCTTACAGCCCGAATTTAACTGAAAACGTATAAGATCTTACAGTTGGTGCTCCTCCGCTGTCGAAGTTTTTACTTACGTTTGAATCATAGTCACTAACATCAGGATTATAACCTGTATATTTTGTAATCGTGAAAACATTATTCACAGCTAGGTTGAAATTTATCCAATTTATCAAGCTGCCTTTTTTGATATTCCATTTATAACCCAACCCCAGGGTTTTTAACCGCAGGTAAGTTCCATCTTCAAGATAACGATCGAGCATTGCAAAATCCCAATGACCAAGATCCCTGATTTGACGATATGCATTTGTAGGATTGAATGGAGACCAACTATCATTACTTGCGGCAGTTCCCACAAATCCACGGTTCTCGTTTAATTGTGCACCGGTAATATTGAAAATATCTCCGCCATATACACAATTGAAATTAAAGTTCAATGTAAAGTTTTTATACAGTATGGAGTTGTTCCAGTTTAATAAAAAGTCGGGATTTGGATTTCCAATCAGCGTTCTGTCATAATTATCAATAATTCCATCGGGTGTACCATTAGGTCCTGAAATATCGACAAATTTATACTCCCCTGGAACTGCTGAACCCCAACCATTATTATAGGTTAATGCATTTGCCTCTGCTTGTGTTTGAATAATGCCATTCGTCTTCCAACCATAAAACATACCCAGCGGTTGTCCTTCCATAAATACATTTGGGTAAACTTTATCGCCCCACAAAGGTGGACCCAATACAAAGTCAGTGGATGACTCCGGATTTATAAATTCTACAACCTTATTTCTATTTCTCGTATAGGTCAGGCTGGTACTCCATTCCAGCGATTTGTTTTTTATGGGTGATCCGGAAATAGCAATTTCCAACCCTCTGTTGTTGATTTTACCTAAATTGACTGTCCCAATATCAAAACCGGTCTCGCGTGCCATTTGATATTTCCAGAGTAGGTCTTCGGTATTTTTATCGTACCAATCTACAATTATGTTTATTTTATTATTAAAAAGACCTAAATCCATACCCACATTAAAGGTTTTGGTAGTTTCCCATTTTAAGTTTGGATTTTGAACCGAATTATACATATATCCTGTCGTATATGTGTCTCCAAAATAGTATCCCACAGTTCCCATTTGGGGCAATGACTGATAGGGTGCAATTGCCTGACTACCCGTAAGACCGTAGCTTGTTCTTAACTTTAAATTGGAAACTTGTTCAGCAATACTTTTCATGAACTTTTCTTCGGTAACGCGCCAAGCCAAAGCACCCGAAGGGAAATATCCCCACTTGTTATTGTTTCCAAACTTTGAAGAACCATCCGCTCTTCCGGTAAATGTAAGTAAATACCGGTTTTTTATGTTGTAATTCAACCTTCCATAGTAAGACAGCAATTGACTATTTACATACGAATCTGTTGAAGGATATGGATTTTGACCAGACGATATGTCCTTAATATCGAAATCATTACTCGGAAAATTACTGCTGCTTACCCCTAAACTTTTATATTTATCTTCCTGATATGAAAATCCTGCAACTGCATTCAGTGTATTCCCCTTTATTTTGACGTTGTAAGTCAGGTAATTTTCATAAACCATTTTGTTGGTTTCAATACTTGATTTGGAACCAAAACCATTGGTAGTAGCTCCCCGCCACACAGAACTTGGCCAATAACCCTCTCTTGACGAATTGTTTATTACATTGTTGATGGTAGATTTAAGTTTCAAATTTTTCGAAATACTCAATTCGGCATATCCCGAGAATATAAAATACTTACCTTCCGATATGTCTTTGGTGTTTTTGATGTAATTAATTGGGTGACTCCTATCTCCGTTAGAAGGATTATTCGGGTCTTCATTCAGACTGAAAAAAGTGCCATCTGCATTATAAACAGGAAAGATATTGTTGTAATAAAGTGCCGAATTGACAACACCCCTGTTAAACTGACTGTTACCTCCACTCGATTTATTACTGCCATTTGATATTGAATAATATACATTTGCGCCGTAAATAAGACGATTATCCCACATTGACGAATTCAAATTCAAGCTAAAATTAGTCCGCTTAAAATAAGTATCCAAAAGTATCCCCGGGTCATTCAGCTTACTGATAGAGATATTGTAATTTGTGCTTGCTATTTTTTGGCTCACACTAAGCGTGTATTGCTGGGTGATAGAGTTCTTGAAAATCTCATGTTGCCAATCTACACCCCATTTATCCGGATTGTTTT
>JBAWXL010000384.1:0-3233 GCA_037144095.1 Bacteroidota bacterium | reverse complement strand
ATAAAATTGAAAGTTACAATCAACTAAAATATCCAGCAGAATTAAGTGAAACAATTAGGAAAGTAAGTCGGTTATTTGATACTACAGCAAATGATTTAAACGATACACAAATTTTAAATGAAGTATATGAAAACAGAATAGATATACTGATTTCAGAAGATAAAAAAATTCATACAAAAGCACAACTTTTAGGAATTAGTGGCAGGGTATATAAAATTCAAAACTTTTTAGAAAAAGCTACAGCTGAAAACCCTGACCTTATTACACACAAAGTATTAGCAGTTAAAAAAGTTGATTTCGGTGAAGTTGACTTAAAAGATTCTTTTTTTAATAGCTTCAGGGAAGATTATAAAGAATTCGATAATTGGTTTAATAGTAAAGCCGAACAAGCTTGTTATGTATGTTATAGTGACACTCAATTAACGGCATTTCTATATGTTAAAATAGAAAAGGAAGGAGAAGAAAGTTATGCAGATATTACACCGCAATTCAAGGCTAAGAAAAGATTAAAAATTGGCACTTTTAAGGTAATCAATAATGGATATAAAATAGGGGAACGATTTTTGAAAACCATTTTTGAGAATGCTTTACTTTATAAAGTTCAAGAAATATATGTTACAATATTCAATAAACGACCAGAGCAAGAGCAGCTAATTGAAATGCTTGAAGAATGGGGATTCTATAAATATGGAATTAAAACGACTCAAAATGGAGATGAATTGGTTTACGTTAGAGAATTCAACAAGGAACTTCCTGTAAATATTGAACACCCTAAATTGACTTTTCCTTTCTTTTCAAGAGATACCAACAAGTATTTAATCAGAATTGAACCTCAATATCATACTGAACTATTCCCAGATAGTATAAATACAAAGGAAGATAAAGCTAAATACACAGAGAATGAACCGCATAGAAATCGTATTGGTAAAGTTTATATATCTCATTCACCTGAAAGAAATTTGAAATCCGGAGATATTGTACTTATATATAGAATCGGGGAAACTACACCGAAAAAATATTCAAGTACGGTTACTACAATTTGTATTGTTGAGAATATTAAAGATGGGTTCAAGGATTTTGACGACTTCTACAATAGTTGTAATAGAAGGACTATGATACCAAAAGATGACTTACGAGATAAATGGTGGAGCAAATTCCCGACCTACAAACCGTTTATTATTAATTTCTTGTATGCTCATGCATTACCAACACCTAAACCAACACTAGCAGACTTAATAAATTTAAGGGTATTTGCTGATTCAATGAGCTTACCAAAAGGATTTGCTAAATTGACAAAAGAACAATTTGAAGATATTATTAACTTTGCATATAAAAGAAAAAAATAAAATGAAAATAGTGCTATCTATCAAACCAGAGTTTGCTTTTAAGATTTTTGATGGCTCAAAGAAATTTGAGTTTAGAAAATCAATATTCAAAAATGATAAAGTAAAATCTGTTGTTGTTTACGCTTCTTCACCGATTCAACAAGTCATCGGTGAATTTGAAATTGAAGAAGTACTCAATTATGACTTGAAAACACTTTGGAATTTAACACAAGAATTTTCAGGTATTACGGAAGACTTCTACTATAAATATTTTGCTAATAAAGAAGAAGGTTATGCAATAAAAATTAAGAACACAATAAGATATGGAAACCCAAAATGTTTGCGAACAGATTTTAATTTATTTCCACCTCAATCTTTCGCTTACCTCTATGAAAAATGAAAGACTCAGATGGTATTAATTCATTGGCTTCTCCTTTAATATTAATTTAATTCACCCATAATGACACAAGATTGGAAATCCATTGAACCAGCAAAGATTATACTTATTGGGCATGACCCAAGATTACAAGAATCACATACAATTGCAAGTTTTGTGATGTTTGCTGATTATTATTTTAGACCTGAACCAAAAATTAATTCTGAAAAGCAAAAATTTGGGCTTGCCAAATCAGCCTTTGTCCAAGTTACCTATTTGACATCAGGTAAGTTTAAACCTGAGCAAATTTATCTGACTAATTTATGCAACAATGCTTTGCCTCATGCTCCAAAAGGGAAAATGGTATTTATACCAAAAGCAGAAGCTGAAAAGGGAATTAAAAACATTAAAAAGATTTTGAAGGATAATCCGACAATAGAATATATTTTTCCTATGTCGTTGCAGGTAAATTATTGGTTACAGAAATTGAACTTTTATGATTCTATGACCACTTTTGTTTCAGATACCGAACCTAAAATTAAAGGTGTAGAAAATGACCCGCCTTATTTTGAACCAAAGAAAAGCAGTACTTTTTTAATGGTTTGTGGACATCTTTATACTGTAAATGATGGAAAGCAAACGTTAATTCCTATATTACATAATAAAAACTTTCCTATTAAGCGAAATTTTATAGCCTATCAGGTTAATTACAATGAAATTCTGGCTTATTTTCAAAACATATAATTGAAACTTTAAAACAAGAGAAACTAAGCAATCGGCTCAATGACTAACAAAGAATTTAAAAAACTAAAAGATGACCTCTGGCTGGCGGCTAACAAATTGAGAGCCGATAGCGACCTGAAATCAAACGATTATAGTCCTCCGGTGTTGGGTATTATTTTTCTAAAATTTGCCGATATTAAGTATGGGCAATTTGAGGAAGAGATAAAAGCAGAATTTGAAAGGCTAAAAGGGACAAGAGAAGAAGAAAGCATTGATAAAATAGCCATTGCAAAATGTGGTTTGTATATTCCTGATAATGCACGCTATGATTATTTAAAAGACTTGCCCGAAGGCGATCAGGATAATCCCATTGATAAAGCAGTAAAACAAGCAATGATTGACATCGAAATGTATGTTACTTCGTTGAAAGACACTTTGCCAAAAGATGAATTTTCTGAGATTACTCGAAAAGGACAAAGCTTATTAAAGCAATTGTTGAAATTGTTTTCGACCATACCTGATGATAGCAATGGTGATTTATTAGGTAAAATTTACGAATTCTTTCTTGGTAAATTCGGGCTGGAAGAAGCTCAAAAAGGAGGAGAATTCTTTACGCCTACTTCGGTTGTAAAGCTGATGGTAGAATTTATTGAACCTTATCATGGTTTAATTTTTGACCCTGCATGTGGTTCTGGAGGTATGTTTGTTCAAAGTAACAATTTTATAAAGCAACATCATCTTCAAAAAGGCACCTTGTCACCCATTGCTGTTTATGGACAGGAAAAAACGATGGAAACGGTAAAGCTGGC
>JBAWXL010000383.1:0-3235 GCA_037144095.1 Bacteroidota bacterium | reverse complement strand
TGGAATAAAGGGCGTTTATGAAATGTATGCCAGCAAGGGCAATCACATCATTACCGTTATAAATAGCCACATTAGCAAAGGGCAAACCTTCGTTCGTTTTGACATCGAGCACCCTACCTTTGATGGCGCTGCTCCCTTTCTTTGGCGCATCTTTCTGATAGGGGCTTTTTCTGCCCAAATACCACGGAATAATCTCGGGTTTGCTGCCGCTTATGGTCGGATTGTTCGACGAAAGCTTGATATTTACATTGTTCCAATCCTCGCCTGTGGATTGAAATACATTGGCATTATAATCAATCACCAAAGGCTTTTTGATGTCGTCGACCCTGAAATCGTACAATGGCTCCCAACCGGCAGAAGAAATAAAATAGGTGACGGGCAAATCGGCAGCCAGCGCCGTTTCGGCATCAATAGTGATGAGTATCTGACTATACGTTTTTCGTTTTTTGGAAGTCAACTCATTCATTTGCACATTTAGCTCCTGAATTTTCTTGTTGATGGCTTCCGATTCGGTCAGAAGATTGAGTTTTTCTTTACGAATTTCATTCAGCCGGAGGCGATAGAAATCGGCTGCCTCCTTGATTTTTGCCACCGTCGAACCTTCGTCTTTTTTGCTCAAAAGGCTGTTGTCTAACAAAAGTTTTTCTTCCAACTCAAACACATTCAGCTTGTTTTTAATCTCTTTTATTTTGAACGATTGGGCATCGAGGGTGTTTTTTATCTCCACTTCTTCAGTGCCTTTTTTATTTTCGTTCTGATAGTTCAACTGATGTTTTACGGAAAGAATTTTGCAATTCGCAATTCCGTTCACCTGAATGCTTTGCGGATTAATTTCCTGCGGCAATTTGTCGAGAATGAGGAGGAATTTGCCTTTTTTGAGCTTCAATTCCACCTTGCGTGTAATTTGTGCCCCACTAAAAAACAGGGTAACGTCGGTGATTTTCGATTTAGGCTGAAGCGTATCGAGCTGACAATTAGCAGCCGACACTATGAACAGCGCCAGAATAATTAGGCTAAACTTTTTCATAATGGGTGTTTTATTTGAATTTTTAAAAGTAATGTTTATTCAAAAATAAACCCCAAAAGTAGTTTAAATATTGCCAACTACAACAATAGACACAACTTCGCTGAAGGAGCCTACTTCTTTGTCTTTATATAAATAAATAAGTTTATATTTCCATGTTTTAGACACTCCAACAGCAGGCAAAGCTTCACGTTGATCTAAATAATGGTGATGAATACATTTATCATAATATTTAAAACCATTGCCACTATCTTTATAAACAGAGTAGCCCTGATATTTACCCTTAGTAGCTCCCAGTTTAGGCAAACCACCGTCGCCAAGTTGCACAACAGCAATAGGTTTCCCTTCTTTAGGAATAAAAGGACTTTCTGGTTTAATAATGCCTAAAAACTCACCTATCGGACGGGTGAATTTTTTAGAATTAACACAATCCTGGATAAGATCGGCAAAACGCATTTCAACCCCAGATTTCATATCGATTGGCACTGGAAGTGGCCATTCGGGAGGTTGATTAATATTAATTAAAACTGTTTCATCTTTTCCATTACGTAAAAGATTTTTTGTGCCTACCACACCACTTGCATACTGTTCGTATTGATTTACACCAGTAAAAACGTAATGAAAATTAATTCTATCAGTTTTAAATTGGGTAATCTTACCTGCATTTAAGTTTAGCAATCCTGAGTAATTGTCTATCCCATTACAGAAAATATCAATTTGGATTCCAAAATCCTGATCGCCTCTTGCAATATATGTTTTCATGTCTGTTTTGTTTATTTTGTTTGTTAATTGATTAATATTTGATGTTTAATTATGCTTTCTAAAGATTGAATTATGATTAAAGAAGTTTTAAATATTTACGCTAAGTGTATTATCATCGTTCACGAGACATTGGTGAACGTTCCTGAGTCACTCGTGAACATTCACGAGATACTTGTGAACGATCCTGGAACTCTCATGAACATTCACGAGATACTTGTGAACGATCCTGAAATACTCGTGAACATTCACCAGATACTTGTGAACGATCCTGGGATACTGGTGAACATTCACCAGATACTTGTGAACGTTCACAAGTTATTCAGGAATTAGATTTTTATTCATAATCTTGATATTATTTTCGTTTTAAAGATTAATATATTATGGTTTACTGTTGAATATAAAAATAATTTTTTGTATGTATTGGATATTCATTGCAAAGGTAAAGAAAAAAATGGAATTGTGAATGTTTTTTTCAAAAAAAAATCATTCAGGCAATAAAATTTATTGGAAGATAGTTGGATTTATCTCAGCAAAGCCTTGATAATGCTCGGTTTTAGCAATAAATCAACATAAGAAAAAAATATTGAAAATTTTCTTCTATTGATTCACCGGATTGTAATATACGATTTTCAAGCGAGGGTTGCTCGTCCCAATGGTGGCGGGCAGTTTGGCTGATTTATCAATGCGCAGCTCTCTTAACTCGCTGAGATTGGAAATGGTGGCGTCGATGCTCAGTTTGTCGGAATTTCGCAATAAATTCAGATAATTCAGTTTTTTTAATGAATAAAACGATTGCGGAAGTTGCGAAATTTTATTGTTTTCGAAATTAACATGATTCAACTTCGTCATATTCCCAATTTCGGTTGGGATAAGCGAGATTTGATTGTTGGCAGCATTCAGATTAAGCAAATTGTTAAGCTGACAGACGGCAGGAGGCAATTGGGTGAGCTGATTATCTGAAATATTCAGCTTGTCGAGGTTCACGAGTTTCGAAATATCGTCGGGCAATGTGGTGAGTTTGTTGTTGCTGAGGTCCAATTCTTCCAGATTCAAAAACTTAGCAATTTCCTGGTTCAAACGGCTGACATCCGTATGTTTCAGCACCAGTTTTTTCACTTCAAGCGGTTTCACAAGGGCTTTCGAAAGATTGCGATAGGTATGCGAGCGCTCAATGTTGAAAATCTTATTCAGATTCAGATTGAGCACAATCTGAAGGTTCGTATAATCAGATTGTTTGAGAGTTACGCTATAGCGAACGCCCAAATCGAAACTTTCGAGGAGTTTCAGGTGCAAGCCCACGATGGGTTCGATTTGATTGCCAAAACCAGTGGTGTTGATGTCGTTGCTGCCGCTTTTTTGGTCTTTATCCAAATAAATATATTTTGCCGATGCGATAATCGAATACTGAACGCCTGCCTCGAGCTTGAGGATGTTCCAAAAGCAATACTG
>JBAWXL010000382.1:0-3257 GCA_037144095.1 Bacteroidota bacterium | reverse complement strand
AAAACCTTCTTTCAATTCAATACGGTAATATTCAATTAATAAACTTCTATAAATCTATATAGAATGAAAAAAATACTATTATTTTTATTACTATTAATGATAACAAACGACTGTTGTAAAGCTCAATATACTCCCCAAAGCGAATATATTAATAAACCGGACATAAATATAGATTATGTAAAAAAAAATATGGATTTTTGGATAAATCATGCCTATGATTCAATATATGGTGGATTTTATTCAAGTATTGCTCGTGATGGAAGTCTAAAAAGTGTGACTCAAAAATCATTAATTACTCAAACACGACAGGCTTATGGCTTTACCAGAGCTTTTATGCTTACTGGTGATGAAAAGTATTTGGTTTATGCCAAAAGTGCATTAAACTTCTTATTTGCCTATGGCTGGGATAAGACTAATGATGGTTGGTATTGTTTTGCAAATAGGGATGGAACATTAGATAACACTGGTCTTCCATGGAGAACAAATTACAATACTAAATACAAATGGAGTTTCCAGCAACACTATGCACTTGTTGGAATAATAGCTAATTATGAAGCAACTCATGATTCGTTAATAGGAATGTGGATGTCAAAAGGCACTAACTCATTAAATAAACATATGTGGGATGCCAGGGTTGGATATGAAGGTTATTATGATCAAACAAATTTAAACTGGACAAGTCCAACAGGAAAAGGATTTACACCAACTGTTGATGCTATAACAACGAATGCTGAATTAGGATATCTCGTATCACAAGATTCAACAAAGAAGAGTAAATTATTGCAGTTGGCCAATATTATCGTTACCCGCTTTATTCCAACTATGGACGATTCAAGAGTAAAAATTTTATATCCTGAATCTTTTACTACTAACTGGATTGTTTCAAATTATAATAGTGATGCAAGTATCGGTCACTTTATCAAAACAGCATGGGTGTTGGGGCGTGCCTATCTATGTGATACAACAAAGAAAGAATTTAAGAATGCTGCAATTAAAATTCTTGACAAGGTTTGGTCTTATGATTACGGAAATGATGTTACAATTTGGGATCATATCAATGGGGGACCCTTCAACAATTTAAATACAGGTACAGGTAGCTACGCGGCAACAAATGGAAATAATAAGGACTATTGGACATTGGAACAAGGATTCACAGGACCAATGATAAATTATTATATCACTAAAAATCCCATTTACCTTCAAATGGCCGATGAAGCAATCTCATTTTATATGGCTCATTTTATCGACCCGATCTATGGTGAAACATTTAGTCAAATTGATGCAGTAGGTATAACCATCGAAAACGATACAAAAGGCGATGATTTTAAAGGAAATTATCATGCTTCTGAGTTCGGGTATTATGGCTATTTGTATAGTAATTTATATTATCTGCATAAACCTGCGAGTTTATATTATAAATTTGATGCGTCTACATCTCCTCAAAAGATTAAGCTAACTCCTATCCCTATGGAAAATGGCTTGCTTCAAATTAAATCTGTAACTTTAGATAATGTAAATTTTACAAACTTCGATCCAGAAAACAGAACATTGAATCTCGCAGCTAATCAAGGTGGTAAGTTTAGAGTAACATTTCAGTCATTCGAAAAACCTACATCAGTTGACATTGTTGAAAACACAGAAATAAACATTTACCCTAATCCTTCAAAAGGTGATTTTACAATAGCTGGGATTGACAATGCTATAAGCTTGTCTGTTATTGATTTGACTGGAAAGGTAATTCTCAAAAATGACATTTATAATCAATCTTCAATACAATTTAAAATCCAAAGTATTAACCCAGGATTATACCTTGTTGTAATAATACAAAATTCAGGTCAAAGAATATTAAAGAAAGTTAGGTTTGTCGGAAAAAATTAATCGCAGTAGAGTGTAAGTTATCCATTAGGACCAATATTAAGAAGGTAATCGACAATATCTAGACCAATTGATTTTGTTATATCTGTTGCAATATTTTCAAGTAGATTTGAAACCATTATATTAAAATATTCCGTTTTAACAATCTTTGTATTCGACTTAAATGAAATCAATGTCTCGGATTTTATTTGCCATTTCTCAAAAGCTCCCGAATCAGGCAATAATATTACTTTTCGGTTTTTTAAAACCTGACATTTTTCAATAGATAATCCATTCAAGCTGCCTGCGGCTAACCAAATTAATTCAGGAATTATAATACTGGCAATAGTGGCTGATTTTTCACTTTCGACAATTGCAACAAATTTTTCCGGGTGAATTTTCAATAAATGTTCTCCGAAGAAACATTGCTGAAGATTATAGTCTTCAGGCAATGCTCCGGATTTTTTGAGTTTATTGTGTACCCAATTGATTGCTCCGCTTTGGTGTTTTAATCTCCGTCCTGTTTTAGGGTTGTATTGCATAATTTTTCCTGTGCGTATTTTGCCATTAATGTCGATTTGCCAAAAGATTACTTCCTTATTTTTTGTTGCACCAAGTAAGTAGTTTTCAAATGCTTTTTGGATTTGTTCTTCGGAAAAATGGTCTTTTAGGAATGAAACAAAATTGCTGTGTGGGCTGAGGGAATCAATGAGGTAGGAGAGGGGGACCTCACCCGACCTCACCCCAGCCCTCTCTGACCTCTTTCCCCCTTCGGGGACTTTCTCCAAGTGGAGAAAGAAATTGGATTTTTTGATAATTTGAGGAGAGGGAGCGTGTGGAGTTTGGAGTGTGTGAGCATTTTTATATGACGTTGAGGACGATGACCCCACCCGGCCTCCCGCAAGGGGAGGAGTAGACCTCTCCCCAGCCCTCTCCAAAGGAGAGGTAGCAAGAGGATTATCGATAAAGTATTGTTTTGGGGTGTAATGATATCCGCATTTGGATTCGCGGTTGCATCTGCCAACGGTATGATGAATTGGTTCATGGGTGTTACCATTCATATATAATGTAAAGCTTTGTTTGGTTTTGCAGGATGGGCAGGTATGGCGTGTGGATTTGCCTTTGTATTTTTCTAAGTATGGTGGAGAGTAGTTCATAGTTTGATTTACAATTTATTCATTTACGATTTACGATTGAAGAAATAAATTCTATGATAAAGTGATTTTTTCTTTGTTGCGGTGTATTTTTACTGAAAGCCTTACTGGTAAAGGATTTCAGGCGACCGCAACCGCAACTCTGCAACCAATACTAGTTTTTAGTTCATAGATGGTAGCCCATAGTAATTTATTCGTTGCATAGTTTTGAAATGTATTGCCGGGTGAGTCCAATGGAATCGGCAAAGG
>JBAWXL010000381.1:0-3295 GCA_037144095.1 Bacteroidota bacterium | reverse complement strand
CCCATAAAACCTATTGAGGGATTTCCGGCAGATACTTTGATTCATCCTGTTGTGAAAATGAAAAAGTTCACAGGCGATAGCATTTACTTTATATCGAGAAATCTCAAGATTAATCCCAGAGTGCTTTCGTATGCCATCTTATTAAGACAAAACGAATATTACAAACAATTAAAAACAGATCAAACCATAGCCCGTTTGACAGATTTGAAAGTCTTTAAATTCGTCAACATCACCTTTTCGGACATCACCAAAGACACCATTGTTAACGCTTGTAATAAACCTTTGCTTGATGCCCGTATTCAATTAAACAGGAGTCCGGTTCACGTTTTTACCCTTCAGAGTGAAGGAACCAATTCATCAGGAAACTTCGGAATTGCAGCTAATATTATCTATCAGAACCGAAATTTATTTAGGGGTGCCGAAATATTTTCGCTCAAATTAAATGGCTCAATGGAAATCCAACAATTGTTTACATCTACTACCAATGTGAAAAATAATTATTTGTTTAACACATTTGAAACCGGTGTCGAAACAGGACTTGAAATTCCCCGATTTTTATTACCCGGACAAATGGAGCATTATTCTAATAATTTCAGACCTACAACGAATATTCAATTGGGAATGAATTATCAGTTTCGTGCCGATTATAACCGAACTATTGCAAGGGTTTCTTTTGGTTATGACTGGAAAGAAAGCAGATTTAAGCGACATCTTTTATATCCAATAGAAATAAATTCGGTTAAAATAAATCCCGATTCGGCTTTCATGGCTTACATTCAGAACTTATCTGATAATAGGGTAAAGTATCAATATACCAATCACTTGATAGCTGCCATCAAATATAGTTTCTTGTATAATAATCAGGAATTTAATAAAGTAAAAAACTTTAGCTGGTTTACTTTCAATTATGAAAGTTCGGGCAATTTATTGAGATTGGCAAATATCACTCTTAAATCAACAAAGAATGAATCGAACCAATACGAACTCTTCAATATTCCTTATGCCCAATACCTTAGATTTGAACTTGATTTCAGAAGATATTTTGTGTTTAACCGACAAAATTCTGTTGTTGTCAGAGCCAATGCAGGGATAGGTTTTGCGTATGGAAATTCACCTGCCCTACCTTTTGAGAAAGGTTTTTATGCGGGAGGTTCAAACGACATAAGAGGATGGCGAAATCGTTCATTGGGACCCGGTTCGTATAGCAGTTCATCCGAAATTGAACGTATTGGCGATAATAAACTTGAATTTAATATCGAAAGCCGTTTCCCATTGTATAAAATGATTAAAGGAGCTGTTTTTCTTGATGCCGGTAATATTTGGTTGAATAAGAAAAACCCCGATTTCGTGGGTGGTGATTTTCAATTGGATAAATTTATTGATGAAATTGCATTTAGCACCGGCGTTGGGCTTCGCCTCGACTTTGATTTTTTCATTATACGTGGCGATTTTTCAATTCCTATAAAGAATCCTGCACTCAGCACGAACAGACGATGGACCATTAATTTTCTTTCCATCAAAGATTTGATACTTAATTTTGGGATTGGATATCCTTTCTGATTGCACATTATGGAAGATAAATGGCAGACTCTTAGAGGTCATATACTGAAGTTTTTTTCTTATCAGCCCACTTCTTGTCAGGAGACATTGTTGAATGTATTGGTTGATTTTCTAAGCACAAAGTCGGATAAACCATTATTCGTCATCAGGGGCTATGCCGGAACAGGTAAAACCACATTAATTAGTGCACTTGTTAAGGCACTTAAACTTACGAAAACAAAAGTAGAACTCATGGCTCCCACCGGAAGGGCGGCAAAGGTTTTTTCATCTTATTCGGGAGTGATGGCAAATACTATTCACCGGAGGATTTATTTCATTTTCACCAATAAAGATGGTTCGCTGAAAATTAGTTTGCAGAAGAATACGCTTAAAAATGCCATCTTTATTATTGATGAAGCTTCTATGATACCCGATGACAGCCTTTCTACTGAAATGACTTTGTTCCCTACAAGGAATTTGCTGGATGATTTAATGGAATTTGTTTATCAGGGAGAAAATTGTCGATTGATCTTTTTGGGCGATTTGGCACAACTTCCTCCGGTTGGTTTAGCGGTAAGTCCTGCCCTTGACGGAAAGTATCTGAACGCAAGATATCAGATAACTTTATTTGAATCGGCAATGACAAGCGTGGTTCGGCAGGAAGAAAACTCAGGGATTTTGAATAATGCTACTCAATTGAGGTTAAAACTTAAGAGTAAAGACTATCAGCCACCCTTTTTCAACATTAAAGAATGCCCTGATATGATGAACATTGGGAGTGGTGATTTCCAGGATGTGTTGCAGCAATCCTATTCAGAATGTGGATATAGAAATACGACCCTGATTTGCCGCACCAATAAAAGGGCTAATATTTTTAATCAGCAAATACGCAATCGAATTCTTTTCAGGGATGATGAAATTTGCACCGGTGATATAATGATGGTGGTGAAAAACAATTATTACTGGCTTGCCGACCGTAAAGATTTTGTTGCCAATGGCGACATCATTGAGTTGATGAGCATTCAACGTATTACTGAAAACTATGGTTTTCGCTTTGCTGATGTTAGGGTGAAGATGGTGGATAAGGAAGAAGGATATGTTACGGAAGTTAAAATCATTTTGAATACCCTTCAGGCAGAAGGACCGGCTTTGTCGAAAGAGGATTCCAATATATTGTATAATGCGGTGAGAGCCGATTATGCTGAATCGTTTCCCAAAAAAGAAATTCCTGAACTGATGCGAATTGATCCTTTTTTTAATGCGCTTCAGGTTAAGTTTGCCTATGCCCTCACATGCCACAAAACGCAGGGTGGACAGTGGGAACATGTGTTTATTGAACAGGGTTATGTAACACCAGATATGCTTAACCGCGAATACCTTCGTTGGTTATATACTGCACTAACCCGTGCAACTCAAAAGGTGTATCTGATGAATTTTAAGGATGATTGTTTTGTGTGAGCTTGATGGTTATTTTGTTAATGAGCTATTAATTAATTGGTTATTGATTTTTTGATGATTGAAGATTGACAAAATCAGTTTTCATTTGAAATGCATTAAATTAAAATTAATTCTGTTAGTGCTGTTTAGGATTCCAGATTAGCCATTTATAATTCCAGATTAACTATTTGTGAATCTAGCTCAACAGTTTATAAATCCAGATTAACTATTTGTGAATCCAGATTAACTATTTGTGAATCTAGCTCAACAGTTTATAAATCCAGATTAACTATTTGTGAATCTAGATCAACAGTTTATA
>JBAWXL010000380.1:0-3327 GCA_037144095.1 Bacteroidota bacterium | reverse complement strand
ATATCTCTGACGTCTATGCCCTCCTCGAAGGGAAAGAAATTTTAACTCATAATACCTTGGATGAAGATAATTTGTAGCAACTGCAACCAGGCTACTTAAATCTTATTTATTTCAATCAAGAGGTTTTATATAATCAATAACTTAAGAAGAAATGCTTGAAAATTCTTCGAATAGGGCATTCCCAAAAGTGTTTGGATTCATCCGACGTTAAAATGCAGTTTGCTATCGATTTGGGGTTTCAACAAAACACAGCTTCCATAAAATAATATTATTGAGGAATATATTAGAAAACAGGAGAGAATTGAGTTCAAATTTGAATCATGAGGGTACATTCAGCTTTGCACAGCATAAAAAAGGGGTATTATATTTGAAAAATCCTTGAAAGCAAATCATGAAGATATTATTTTTGGTTTAAGCAAACCTGAAAGACGAATCTGTTTAATCAGAATATTCTCAAACGATAAGACAGTTTAAATGAGGGTAATTCATAGTAATAAATAACAAAATAAAATAAGTATTATGCTTGTTTTTCAGTGCAATAGAAACGAAGTTAATTGTTCTTAAAGTTAGATTAATTAGTGCTTAAATTCATGTGATAATTCAATATTATTGAACCATAAAAAATATCACTCTATGTATTATTTGATTATTAAGCAGAAATTAATACTTTTGCGACTCAATTTTTTAAAGAAACCAATAAACTCAATCATATAAAAATGAAGGTATATCAGACAAATCAAATCAGAAACATCTCATTAATAGGGGGTGCAAAATCAGGAAAAACCACTCTTGCCGAAGCTATGATGTTTCAAGGCGGTATTATTAACAGAAAGGGAACAGTTGAAGACAAAAATACCGTTTCAGATTATCGCGACATAGAAATAGAAAGACAGAATTCTGTTTATTCAACAATCTTATACACAGAATTTGCAGGGCATAAAATAAACATTATAGACACTCCGGGCTTCGATGACTTTATTGGAGAGGTATATGCAGCTTTAAAAGTTACAGAAACAACTCTTATGGTGGTAAATGCGCAAAATGGTGTTGAAGTAGGTACGGAAATTACTGCACGTTTGGCTCAAAAGTTTGCTACTCCATTAGTAGTGGTGGTTAATCAACTTGAGCATGAAAAAGCGAACTTTGACGAAACCATTCGTCAGTTGAAAGTAACTTTAGGTTCTGGAGTAACTATTACTCAATATCCTGTAAATACAGGTGCCGGGTTTAATGCAGTTATTGATTTGCTTAAAATGAAGATGATTAAGTTTACTGCCGGAAGCGGGAAAATGGAAGAATTGGATATTCCGGCTGATGAAAAAGATAAAGCGGAAGAACTATATAATATTCTTGTTGAAAATGCTGCCGGAAACGATGATGCTTTAATGGAAATCTTTTTCGATAAAGGAACACTGACTGAAGAAGAATTACAAAAAGGGATTAAATTAGGGGTAATTAACCGTGGGATGTTCCCTGTTTTCTGTGTATCTGCAAAACTGGATATGGGGGTTGCCCGTTTGTTAGAATTTATTGTTTCGTCGCTCCCAGCACCAAATGAAGTGGCTGGCATTAAAACTGCTGATGGAAAAGAATTGAAATGCAATGCATCAGATCCTGCTTCGGCATTGATTTTTAAAACATCTATTGAAGCACATCTTGGTGAGGTTTCCTACTTTAAATTATTTGCAGGTGAAATTACCGAAAGTATGGATATGGTGAATTCTGAAAATTCGAATAAAGAAAGAATTTCACAGTTATTTGTTTCTTATGGGAAAAATCGCGAAAAGATTGAGAAACTTGTTGCCGGTGATATTGCTTCAACCATTAAATTAAAATCGACAAATACCAATAATACCCTTAATTCACTTAAAAACCAAAGTGATGTTATTGAACCTATTGTTTTCCCTGAACCTAAATTCAGAGTGGCAATTAAAGCAAAGAACTCAACTGAAGATGAAAAACTGGGTAGTATCTTGGGTGAAATGGGTAAAGTGGATAAGACTTTAATTGTTGAGTATTCGAAAGAATTGAAACAAATTATTTTACAGGGACAAGGCGAATTGCATTTAAACATTGCACGTTGGCACATGGAGAAACTCAATAAGATTGAGGTTGAGTTTTTGGCTCCTAAAATTCCTTATAGAGAAACGATTACGAAACCTGCTAAATCAATGTATCGTCATAAAAAACAATCGGGTGGGGCAGGACAGTTTGGTGAAGTTCATATGATGATTGAGCCTTATACAGCAGGGATGGTTCCTCAGAAAGAATTCCCGATTCGTGGAACCGAGGAACATGAATTGGCATGGGGTGGAAAACTTGTGTTCAATAGTTGTATTGTAGGTGGGGCTATTGATGCACGCTTTTTGCCAGCTATTCTGAAAGGGATTATGGAAAAAATTGAGGAAGGTCCACTTACGGGTTCTTATGCTCGAGATATTGTTGTCAATATTTATGATGGAAAAATGCACCCAGTTGATTCAAATGAAATATCATTTAAACTTGCTGGTCGTCATGCATTTAGAGAAGCTTTTAAAAATGCCGGACCTAAAATCTTAGAACCTATTTATGATGTTGAGGTTTTTGTTCCATCAGACCGAATGGGTGATGTGATGACAGATTTACAGGGACGTCGTGCTATAGTTATGGGAATGGACAGCGAAGGAACTTTCCAGAAAATCAGGGCAAGGGTTCCTTTAGCCGAATTGAATAAATATTCTACTTCTTTAAGTTCTATTACGAGTGGACGTGCAACGTATGGGATGAAGTTTGCCGAGTATGTTCAGGTGCCTTCTGATGTTCAGACCGCCTTACTGAAAGCTTACGAAGAACAGGAAAAAGACGATGAATAGATATGCGGCTAACGATAATAATTGAAAAGTTAGTTTAAAGAATTAAAAAACAAAAGGATATGTTATTAAGAAAAGGTTTGCCGTGGCAAACCTTTTCTCGTTTATAAGAGTGAGCTTTGTGTTTGTTACATTCAAAATTGAACTAGTTTAGATGAAAATCATAAAAGACATAATAAGGAATTCAAATTCTCTGCAAAAATCAGCTTTGCAGAGAATTATGCAAAAAGAATTTGCTTAAAACATTCATTATATCAACATCTTAATATAAAATATAATGAATTATCCATCCTTTGCAAAAAAGAGTTTTGTAAATGCAATTTTCATTTATGTAGATGCAAATCTCTCTCTTGAAACACAATTTAAAAGCAAATAATTCAAAATCTTTAAATCCCGAATTCAGGAAAGGAATTATCAATATTGTTTAACCCAAATCCGTCATTAGGAATTAATTTCTAATGACGGTCATTAGAAAATT
>JBAWXL010000379.1:0-3348 GCA_037144095.1 Bacteroidota bacterium | reverse complement strand
CTAGGGAAAGGGTTTATTCTTGAACTACATGAAGCTGAAGCACTGATCAGGAAAAACCCAAAGAACAGAGAGGTCCTTTTCCCTTATCTAAACGGTGATGACCTTAACAACAACCCAGATCAATCTCCTAACCGCTGGGTTATCAACTTTTTTGACTGGCCTGAAACGCAATGTAGGCAGGAATTTCCTGATTGTTTTGAGATTATTGAAAGGCTAGTGAAGCCAGAAAGATTGGCTCAGAAAGATAAAGGTGGAATGGAAAAATGGTGGCAACATATGCGGCCTAAAATAGAGAAATATAAAATATTATCACGACTGGAAAATGTTCTTGTCTTAGCAAGAATAAGTAAAACATTGGCATTTGTTTTTGTAAAAAATGATATGATTTTTGCTGATGCTATAGTTGTATTTACTCTATCAGATCGTAAATATATTTCTTGTTTGCAATCAAATATTCATGGGAATTGGGCTTGGATGTATTGCACGACAATGAAAGCTGACTTAAATTATACTCCGGGGAATACATTTGAAACATTTCCTTTTCCTCAGAATCTTTCTCTATCGCAAGACCAACAACTCGAACATATCGGAGAGACCTATCACGAACATCGCAGACAATTAATGCGTGCCGTACAGCTTGGCCTCACCAAAACCTATAACCTCTTCCATGCGAAACTGCTGCAACAGATAACGCCTGAAGAAGAATGGCTTGATGACAAAGCCCTTCAAAAACTTCTCGGAAAAGATACCGTACACCTGCACAAACACCTCGCAAAAACACCTAACACCATCACCTTCAACGATGCTGTTTCCGGTATACTGAAACTTCGTGACCTCCACATCCAAATGGACAAAGCAGTCCTTGAAGCATACGGATGGTCAGACATCAACCTCCACCACGACTTCTATGAAGTTGAATACCTCCCCGAAAACGACCGCGTCCGTTACACCATCCACCCCGACGCTCGTCGCGAAATACTCAAGCGGTTGCTTGAGCTGAATCATGAGGTTCATGCCAAAGAGGTTTCTAAAGGTTTGTGGGGTAAGAAAATAAAAGACTTAAAAAAAGCAAAGCCAGCAAATAAAGCAGATCCCACTCAGATTGGGTTGGGGATATAGCTGGTGTATCTGTTATGATGTAACACCCTGAATTGCTAATAAATAACATAAACAGTGTAGAGCTGGAGAATGTATTAATATTTTCAATAGTGCACTAAAATGTTTTACGCAATGGATAAAATATTTGAGGAAATAGCGAATTTGCCTGGGATTAAGGCGCTTTTAAAGCTGACAGGAATTGATGAAAATTATATTTTTTTATTATCTCTGATTGTTGTAGTTGCCGTCAGTTGGGCTATTGGTATTGTTATAAAAAAAGTTCTTGAATGGCATGGTGTTATAAAAAAAGCAAAAGATCTGAAGCCTGAGTTTGAAAAAGATTATATCAAGGATTTAAGTAAAATATTTATCAGAACCATTGCAGCAGAAAAGTCTCCAAACCGGTATGATAATCCGGGTGAAGCGTATAAGCATACTGGTAAAACATACGATCTTATCGAATTCATGTTAAAGAAATCGTTTAATGAAAATGTAGAAAGCAACAAGTATTATCTTGTGCTGGCAGATTCCGGCATGGGGAAGACATCGTTTATGCTTAATTTATATTTGCAAAATTATTCGTATTTTAATTTCTTTGGGAAAAGATATACTATCATACTTCTTCGATTTCAAAGCCAGGATGCTGATAAGCCAGATAATATTCTAGAAAAAATAACAAATATGAACTGTGATGATATTCCAAATACAATTCTATTGCTTGACGGTCTTGATGAAGACCCGTTTATTTTTTTAAAAGATAAATCCCTCTCAGACGAAGATGTATTCAAAAGTCGGGTAAATGACATTGTTCATGCTACCTGCAAGTATAAGGAAGTTGTTATTACTTGTCGAACCCAGTATTTCCCTCAGCAAGAAGATGATCTCTATGAGCTAAGTATAAGAAAAAGTGGGGGTGGATTTCATACATTCCAAAAATATTATATTTATCCATTTTCCGATTCTGATGTGGAGAATTATCTGAATAAAAAATATTTCTTTAAACAAAAAGAAAAAGAGATTGCCTTGCAGGTCGTTAAAAAAAGCAAAAATCTCATGCTTCGTCCCATGTTGATGAGTTATATAGATTTATTGATTGAAGACGATAGAGTTTATACCAGCAGTGTGCAGATTTATGATGCACTTATTGAAAAGTGGCTGATGCGGGAAGGTCAGAAATGGAAAGAAAAAGAGATCGAAAGAAAAAACTTTGTCATTGCGTTGAAAAAATTTTCAGTATTGGTTGCAATTGAAATCTATAACAATTGGCTGAATAATCGAACATTTCATATTACAAAGGAAAAGGCAATCGAGATTGCCGTAATGTCTCAATATCCAATAGATCGCCATGAAGCAACAGGAAAATCATTGTTAACCTGTGATGCAAAATTAAACTGGAAATTTTCCCATAAATCAATTCTGGAGTTTCTTATTGCAAAAAAAGCCTCTGAAAATATTGATTTTGCCGGTAATGTTGATTTTTCCGGTATGGATATGGCAAGATCGTTCTGCTTTGAATTTGGTATAAGCTCTTTTGTGCTTTCAAATTATATCAAAATTACAGGCGATGAATTTTTGATGGGAAGTCCAGAAGATGAAGCTAAAAGGCAACAAAACGAAACACAGCATCGTGTAAAAATTACTGATTATGCTCTATGTAAATTCGCTGTTTGTTTAGGAGATTTTAAGAAATTCATTGATGATTTAGGGTATCGGACTGATGCAGAAAAAGCAAACAGTAGTATAATTTTTGACGGGAAATCATGGAAGATTAAAGAAGGAATTAATTGGCAACATGATGTGTCGGGTAATGTTCGGGAGTCTTCAGAATATAATCATCCTGTATTGCATGTAAGCTGGAATGATGCGACAGCATATTGTGCATGGTTGAGTAACAAAACCGGTAAAACTTTCCGCCTACCGACTGAGGCGGAGTGGGAGTATGCCTGTCGTGCCGGCTCAGAAAACCATTTCAATACGGGCGACAATCTTACGACTGGTCAGGCAAACTATAATGGCTATTATCCGTACAACAAGAACCTTAAAGGTGTTTTCAGAAAAAACACTATGCCTGTTGATAGCTTTGAGTCCAACGCCTATGGGCTGTACAATATGCATGGCAATGTGTGGGAGTGGTGCTCTGATTGGTATGAGGATAAATATTACGATGAGTGTAAGGCGAAAGGCATGGTCGAGAACCCTGCTGGCCCGAAAACAGGTTCGCGCCGTGTGCTTCGTGGTGGTAGCTGGTAC
>JBAWXL010000378.1:0-3354 GCA_037144095.1 Bacteroidota bacterium | reverse complement strand
AACAAACAAAATACTTTTTTTGGATTGAGAGCAGGGAATTCAAATACTACAGGTTTGAGAAATGTTGCAATTGGTAATAATGCGCTTTATTTAAACGAAAATGGATTTAATAATACAGCTAATGGATGCTATGCATTATATAGTAATATTACTGGATTAAATAATACAGCTTTTGGAGAAGAAGTGCTTTATTTTAACTCAACTGGTTCAGCAAATACAGCTGAAGGTCAGAGTTCACTTTCATCTAATAGAACAGGAGATGCTAATACTGCCTCTGGATTCGAATCTCTTTTTTTTAACTTTGATGGAAGCCATAATTCTGCTTTTGGAGAGTTTGCTTTATGGGACAATCGATCTGGGAATGGAAATACAGCTATTGGTGTAAATACACTTCGGAGAAATAAATATGGAAACAATAATACTGCAATAGGAAAAGATGCCGATGTTACTACTGATTCACTTAACAACACTACAGCAATTGGGTATAATGCAAAAGTTTCACAAAGTAATAGTTTGGTATTGGGAGATACTACTAATGTAAGTGTAGGTATAGGAACCGGTGCACCAACCCAAAAACTTGATGTTCGTGGAGCAATTAGAATAGTAGATGGAACACAAGGAAGTGGTAAAGTTCTTACTTCAGATTCTTTAGGAAATGCAAGTTGGCAAACGATAAGTAGTGGAAGTGGTAATGGAACATTTCTTACTGATGCAAATAATGACACTAAAATTCAGGTTGAGAAATATCCTAATGAAGACAAAATTCGTTTCGATTTATTCGGCACAGAGCAATGGGTAATGACTGGTGGTAGATTAGAATCAAAAAATAATGGCAGTTCCCTTTTTATTGGAGATAGTGCAGGAATGAATGATAATCTCCTTTATAGAAATACTTTTATTGGATACACTGTAGGTAAATCTAATACTTTTGGTTTTAATAATACTGCAATTGGAGGAGCTGCACTTTATTCAAATATTGATGGATTTTATAATACTGCTGTAGGTTCAACTTCTTTATTTAATAATACATCAGGCAACAATAATACAACCTTAGGTTATAGTGCAATGTCTGCTAATTCTACAGGTAGTAGTAATATTGCTATTGGAACTTCAGCTTTAAATTCTAACACTACATTAAATGGGAGTATAGCAATAGGAGTTGCTGCATTATCTTCTCAATCATCAGATTTTGATCAAATTTATGGTCATGGTGGTTTTCTTAGTAATAATATAGCAATTGGTGATTCTGCATTATTTTCTAATAATCCATCACAATATTATGATGGAATAAAAAATACTGCTGTTGGGAACTCTTCACTTAAATCAAATACAATAGGTTATTCAAATACAGCATTAGGTTTTAGATCTTTGTATTCAAACACAAAAGGCGCTTCTAATACTGCAATTGGGATTAATGCTTTAGCATCAAATACTGAAGGAAACAATAATGTTGCTTGTGGATTAAATGCTTTGGGGGCAAATATTAATGGAATTGGGAATTCTGCTTTTGGAACAATAGCTTTAGAAGCAAATATTGAAGGTCAGGATAATTCTGCATTTGGATTCGGCTCAATGGCATCTAATACTTTAGGTGATTACAATACAGCTATTGGTTCAAGCGCAATGGGTTACAATACTTTAGGTCATGATAACACTTCGGTTGGATTGGATGCTTTACGTTCAAATACTACAGGTAGTTTTAATACTTCAATAGGTTCGTATTCATTATATGAAAATAAAGCAAATAGTAGGAGTACTGCTTTAGGATTTTTTGCTTTAGATCGAACAGATGATCGAACAAATGGTAGAGAAACTTTCAATACAGCTATTGGTTATGGGGCATTGTATGGTAGTAATGTCGCATCAAATAATACTGGCCAATATAATACAGCAATAGGTGATCAGGCGTTATATTATAATTCTTCTGGCAGTAATAACTTTGCCGGTGGTGTAAGTGCGCTTTATACCAATACAACAGGTTCAAATAATGTTGCATTAGGTAATAGTGCTTTATCAACAAATACCATTGGAAGTAATAATACAGCAATAGGTTATAACTCTAATGTAGCTTCTGACAATCTTACAAATGCAACTGCTTTAGGAAATGGTGCAAGTGTAAATGCTAGTAATAAAATTATGCTTGGCAATAGTGCTGTAACTTATGTAGGTAGTAGTGGTCAGAATTTTATTACTTCGGATGCTCGTTTTAAGACTAATATAGATTCAACTGGTATAAAAGGTATTAATTTTATTATGAAATTAAAACCGGTACAATATCAACTAAAGGCAAAAGAATTGGATGTTTTCTTAAGAAGAAATATGTCAGATGAAGCAAGAAAAAACATAGATCTTACCAATTACTCTCAAGCAGAATCTTTAATAAGAACTGGTTTTATTGCTCAGGATGTAGAAGCCGCAGCTAAACAATGTGGTTTTAATTTTGATGGAATTTATACGCCTAAAGATGAAAACGATTACTATGCTATTTCCTATTCATCAATGGTTGTTCCTTTAGTAAAAGGAATGCAGGAGCAACAAACAACAATTGAGAAACAACAAGCAACAATCGAAAAGCAACAAAAGCTTATAGATGAACTTTTAAAACGTATGGAGCAATTAGAAGCTAAAAAATAATATATTGACTTTGTAAACTTAAATAATAACAATGAAACAAAAACTAATCTTTTTAGCATTATTCTTAATCTCAGGATTATTATATGCGCAGGTACCTCAAAAATTCAATTATCAGGCTGTAGCCAGAGATGCTTCTGGTAATTTGTTAGCTAACCAAAATCTAACATTTCGTATTAGTATTCTACAGGGGTCAGTTAATGGTACATTAGTTTATCAGGAAACCCATCAAAAAACTACCAATGCCTATGGACAAGTTACACTTATTATTGGTTCAGGTACTGTATTATCTGGAAACTTTAATACTATTAACTGGGGCGCTAATAGTTATTACATCAAAACAGAAATGAAACCTACTGGAGGTTTTGACTTTTTATTAATGGGAACTTCTCAACTTCTTTCAGTACCTTATGCATTATATTCTAATGCTTCAGCTAACGGATTTAGTGGTAACTATAATGATTTAACTAATAAACCAACATTGTTTAGTGGAGCTTATGTTGATTTAACTGGGAAACCTGCATCATGGGACAGTACCTGGGTTAGTATTAAAAATAAACCGGCATTTTTTGATGGTCAATACAACAGTTTAAGCGGTAAACCTATACTGTTTGATGGAACCTGGAATAGTTTAACAGGCAAGCCAAGCTTAGCTACTGTTGCAACAAGTGGAAGTTATACTGATTTGTCAAACAAACCAACTATTCCTGCTGCACAAGTTAA
>JBAWXL010000377.1:0-3375 GCA_037144095.1 Bacteroidota bacterium | reverse complement strand
AATAGTATTATTACCGGAGTTAAACAATTTAAAGGAAGAATACATTTAGCAGTAGGCAATTTAATCACTACTAAACTGAAAAGAATTAAGAAGTCGCTTTCACTTAACGACAAACTTAAGGAATTGGCTCGCCTGATTGATTTCGAAATTTACAGAAACTACAGGCTTTTCCCCAATAATTATATTGCTTATGATTTATTGCATGAAGACGATATTTTTAATTCATACTATACTGAACAAGATAAAGATGCATTTATTCAGTATTTACAGAAGAAAATTGTATTAACCGGAGAAACTGATCCAATAATAAAGCAATTTTTCTTGCAAATTTATGCCAATCCTGTGATTAATCAATTGGCGGTGTTGAGAAGCGAACTATAAGCCATTGGTGTTTATATTTCTATCTTCTCTTTTGAAATAAATATGGTTTAAATACCTTGTTTTCAAATAGAATAATGATTTGCTAAAGTGTAAATAACCATTAGTTATAAACTAATTTTTTATGCAGGTTATGTTTGAATTACATTTGCATTATCAGAATTATAGAATTGAAAGTATCATCATTATCTAAAATAAACAATCTGTACGAACTTTTCCGCTTATGAAAAGTATCACCATTACTGAAAAACTAATATTCTACTTTGTTTTAATCGGCATTGTCTCAATAGTTCTTGTGGGTTCTTATTCGTATTATTTTGCAAAAGAAGCATTGCTCAATCGTACTTTTGATCAATTGATTTCCTTAAGATTAGAAAAGAAAAACCGTATCGAACAGTTTTTTCTTGATAGAAATCGCGATTTAAATCTGATTTCAAATTCTGAAGAGATTAAAAATATTATTGAGAATTTAAACCCTAATGATGTATTAAAAAATCCCATAAAAAGCACTTCTAACAATTCATATTTACAGCAGTTTATTAGTCCTTATGGATATTTTCAACATCTTTATATTGTAAATACAACCAATTGTGTTTTTGATTTGAACCCAAATCCGAACAAAGCAAAAGTGTTGAATATTCCTTATGATAACCTGAAGAGTTTTTGCAACAAATTAAATACATCTCAAACAACTCTTATTCAAGACATATCTAAAGAAAATCAATTTATTTATATTGGGAATCCTGTTTTCAGCAGATCAAAACAAATTGTTGGTTATGTTGTGCTGGTTATTCCTGTTTCGGCACTGAATAAAATAATGTTTGAACATACTGAAAATAATGGACTTGGCAATTCGGGAGAAACTTATTTAGTGAGCAATGATTCGTTGATGCGCAGTAATTCAAGGTTTAAAGGAAATGCTGTATTGAACATAAAAGTCACTTCCAAATCGGTTGTCAATGCATTTAGTGGAAAAACCGGTGTGGATATTGTGCAAGATTATCGAAATATAAGTTGTTTGAGTTCTTATAGCAAAGTGAATATTGCCGGACTAAATTGGGTGATTATTGCCGAAATTGATGAAAAGGAAGCAATGACTCCTGTTTCTAATATTCGAAATAGCATTTTGCTCATTAGTATCATTATAGCAGCTTGTATGTTTATTTTTGCGTTTCTTTTGTCAATTCGCATCACTGCCCCATTGAAGAAATTGCAAAGAGCCAGCGAACAAATTGGTGAAGGTAAATATGATGTAAAAATCAAGGTTACTTCAAAAGATGAGTTGGGCTTGCTCACCGAAACCTTTAATAATATGGTTGTTCGGTTGAAAATACAATCGGAAGAAATAGAAGAAGAAAAAACTAAACGAATCAGCTCTTTGCTCGATGGGCAGGAAATGGAACGACAACGTTTGGCAAGAGATTTACATGATAGTCTTGGGCAATCTATTCTGACCGCAAACATTAAGCTTGAACAAACTAAAAATGCTGATGCAGATAAGAAACAACAAATTATTTTTGAAACACAAGAACTTTTAAGACAAATCATTCAGGAAATACGCAATATTTCTAACGATTTAATGCCACCCATTTTAGCCACTTTTGGAATTGAAAAAGGACTCAAAAACTTTTGTGATGAAACTTCAAAAAACACCGGTATCAACATTCATTTTTCGAGCGAAAATCTTCCTGATACACTTCATTCAAGCATACAGATTTATTTATTTCGAATAACGCAGGAAGCCATCAACAATATTATAAAGCATTCTGATGCTAACAATGTATTAATAAGCATTTTCTTCAGTCAAAATTCTATTTTTCTTTCAATTGAAGATGATGGAAAAGGATTTGATTTTGAAAAAATGGATACGAAAGGGAATGGCATTTTAAATATTAAAGAAAGAGTGAAATCGTTAAAAGGAGAGTGTAGGTTTTATTCCACAATTGAAAAAGGAACTCAAATAGAAATAGCAATACCTTATAAAATATGACAAAAATAAAAATAGTATTGGTCGACGATCATCGAATCTTTCGCGATGGGATTAAATCGCTTTTGTCGGAAGACGAATTTATTGATGTTATTGCTGAAGCATCTAGCGGAAACGAGCTGTTGGAATTGCTTAAGACACAGCTTCCTGATGTAATTATCATCGACATCACCATGCCCGGTCTCTCAGGAATAGAAGTTTGTAAGCAGCTTTCCTGTTTGTATCCTGAAGTGAGGATTATGGTGCTATCCATGCACACCAACGAAGAATTTGTTATTAATTCAATTAAAGCCGGCGCAAAAGGCTATTTGCCTAAAGATACATCAAAAGAAGAATTGTTAGAAGCCATAAAAACCATTTATGATGGGGGAATATTATAGCAAATCGGTTTCAGATAGTTTTATGAAAAACTATTTCAGAAACTATAAGGTTGATCATAATTTAATGGAAAACAAATCGCTAACGCAAAGAGAAATTGAAATACTAAAAAATGCTGCCATCGGATTAAGCAATAAAGAAATTGCAGATAAACTGTTCATCAGCACTAAAACGGTTGATTGTCATAAAAACAATATTATGCAAAAACTTAAATTGAAGAATACTGCCGAAATGGTGCTTTATGCAGTTAAAAACAAGATCATTGAAGTGTAAATTGAATAGTAACTTTAAGGTGAATGCAAGGCTAGGTTCAATTATAAAATGCACAATTTCCTTCTTAAATTTAAACAATTTATTGATTAATAAGCATTATTAAGCTTTCTTGTTTTTCAGATTTAATTCCGACAAGTATGTTTTCTTAATTTACTAATATAAGTAAGGACAAATTAATATGTTTTCTCTCCGGTTGTAACTGGTAACGAAGTGTGTACACGAATTTGAACTAAGGTTATGATTGGCTCCGAAATCCAAACATGTGTTCGAACTAAGGTTGCGACTGAAACCCCTATCAAAACAGGTGTTTGGACTAAGGTTGCGACTGGCACCGCTATCCAAACACGTGTTTGGACTAA
>JBAWXL010000376.1:0-3405 GCA_037144095.1 Bacteroidota bacterium | reverse complement strand
ATATTTGTATTTCCATACTACAGTGCCATTGCATGCTGGGGTTCCTAAAGTCGAGGTAGAACCATCAGCTACGGCACTTATTGTTCTGCCACAGGCATCTGTAATGTCAGCTGGGGCACCAGGGTCTGTTGCATTGGCTGGACAGGATACGGTCGCTGTCGTATTGGCGGGTGCTGTTAAGCCACCCTTTACGGTAACCGTAAAAGTTGTTCCTACGCTAACACATCCATTAGCATTTTTAACAGTAATCGTGCCAGTGTATGTACCAATAGGGGTACTTGCAGGAACAGAAATTGTGATAGGGCTTGCAGGTAAAGTCGCATTCGTAACAGCCACAAAACTATTGGATGGTGTGGGACTCCAAGTAATGCTATAAGTGGTCGGGGTTTCAGAAGTTGCACTATAAACTAACGGAGTTGTTTGTGGAGAAATACTATAACACACATCTGCTGTGCTTGCTGCAGTGGTAATTGTCGGTAACGGATTCTCTGTAATTACAGCACTTCCTGTCATAGTAACAGTACCACCAAAATTAGTTCCCCTAATTGTATAAGTTCCGAATAATTGGTTCCCAAAAGTAATAGGCAATCCTGACCTCCCAGAATCAGTAGGAGCTTGAGCAATACCATTTTTGTAAAGGGTGTAGTTAACACCAAATTCCGAACTCGAAATCCCCACAGGTAAACCGCTACTTCCTATACAATAAGACCCAGTACCGGTTACTGATTGCGCTGATGGAGGTTGGTTCAGAACAAGATTATGCAATAAAGGAATATAAGTACCAGAGTTTGTAATTGCTACAGGTTGAAGTTCCGGAGATACGGCAACACGACGCACACTTGTAGTTGCAGGGGTAGCATTATTCCATGTGAGATTCATCGAGGCAAGACCAAATGCTACAGTATTGGTTATTCGAAAAGTTCCAACTCTTAACCCGGAAGTAGGGATAATAATACCACTAGAGCTTGGCGAAGGTCCATTAACTCTAATATAGTTTGGTGCCAAAGCCGGAAGTAAGCTAACACCGCTTGGTACAAATCCAGTTAACTCGGAAGAACCAAGTACATATAATGCTGATAAGGTCCCACCATTTAACAAAAGCGTACTATTGTTATATTTGAAAGAGAATTGATAGCTGTTTAAATTTAATTCAATTGAACCGGTTCGATAAATATACACATCGAACTGATAAATTCTATCACTAATTTGATAGTCATTCGTCACTTTGCACTCAAAAGTTTGAGCGTAAATAGCCATGTTCAGTAAAACCAAAACTAAAAATACAAGCTCTTTAGTAAATTTATATAGAATCTTCATTTTTTCTAAATATTAAATTATTTTGAATTTTTTCAATTTCTTTTTACAATCTATGGAACAATTACAGATACTCCACCCATATAATTTGCGTAGATCATATATATATCTGTGATATCGATAATACCATCGCCATTAATATCTTGGGGCAAGTAGCCTAAATCACCATTCAAATAGGAATAAAACGAATCGTAATAATCATTATCGTCCACAACGCCATCCTGTATCGGCGTCATTGGATAGGGTGTTGCAGGACTAGTGAAATCGCCACAATATATAACAAATATACCATCCCCAATATCAAACATATTATCGCCATAAGCTTGAGAAGAACTTGTGCTAAAATCATAAGATATCGTACATCCTGCAAACGAAATAGGCAGTGAAGTTGTAGTTTCAATACTATTACGATGCTTTATTGTTATAAAATAAGAGTCATTGTAATTACACGGAATTCTTAACGAAGCATCTCCAAGAGTGCTAAGGTCAATTAAGGGTGATGTATAAGGTATGATAGCGTAATCAACAGAACTATGCAGCTCAACAACAATTTTATCTGCAACACCTGCGGACCATTGAGACCCAAATTCATTTTGCGCTTCCCTCATAGTTCCACCGCCATTGTAAAGCCCTTCTAAAAATAATTTAAGGTTCAGTAATTTGAAGTTCACATTCCCATTTCCCCAATTTGCAAGGACCGTACCTCCTATGCTATTAGAAATAGAGCTCAAGCTTGAATTAAATGTAGTAAAATATATCGGTACGTCACAGTTACTAGAACCTCCATTAAAAGCAAATTTTAAATCTAAAAATTTATCAGACACTAATGGTATTGAGCTAATCGCATCCGCCCAAGTAATAATTATTGTTTTTGTTGCCATATCTTGATTTGCAATCACACTCGTTGGCGCATTTTCTAAACCAAGGAATGTTAACTTCGTTTGATCGAAATTCAAATACATAGTAGCAGAATGAACCATGCTTGAAGTTCCTGAAACAAGTATAGGCACATTAACAGTACTTGAGCCGGGTGTAAGATCAACAATGCCCACACTAATATTTAAAGGAGTATAAACTTGTGTAATCAATCCATTTGTATATGTTACGGGTATAATTCCGCTAGTAACATCCGTAATTTGATTTTGACCAATGAATTCAAGATTACACTCCCCTCCAATATAGCTAAATAACAACTTAAAGTCTGAAATCATCTCACCCAAAGAATTACTCCAAGCTAAACTTATAATCCCATTATCTGCATTTGAATTTAGCCCAGACAATCCAGAGGTTCCAATAAAATTCAACACACCTGTATTATAAGAAATATGCATGGTAAAAGACCCTTGACTCTGTGAAAAAGCAGAAAACATTACTGGAACTTCTGTTATACCGCTCAGCAACCCATTCACTGTATCAATAATAACTTTTGACACTGACGCGCCTTGACTAATTTGACCATTTGTCAGGCTTACCGGAATCTGTATCCCGTTTAAATTGCTAATGATGTTAGTTCCAATAAAGTTTATGGCAGAACTTCCACCTAAATAATTAAATTGAAGTCTAAGATTTGTAGTATTTAAATTAATAGGTGTGGAATTTGACCAAGCGATATGAATCACCCCACTTGAAGCATTAGCAACAGCACCAACTAAGCCGTCTATCCCAACAAAGTCAAGTTTAGTTGTATCATAGCTTATATTCAAATTGATTGCACCAACTTCTTCCTCTGCTAATGCTACCGGAAATCCGGCAAAGCTAATAGGCAGTTCGTTTAAACCAACCCATACTCCAGGCTGACTAGCTATTATGCCATTGGCAGTAGTCGGAGGTTGGTGAATTGCTCCATCAAGATAGGTAGTTTGGATTACAGCTCCTAAACCCGCTGCTATTTCTGTACCTTGCCTAAAAGTAAGATTGGTGTTCCCTCCTGTATAAACAAAATTCAATTTAAACGCAATGCCATTGACAGGAATTGCAGGATTAATGTAATAGGATACCATAATTTCACTACCAACCCTATTTGCAATAATACCGCTAGTAATCAATTCATGAGTAATCCCAACAAATGAAACTACATTTGTATCAAACCCG
>JBAWXL010000375.1:0-3414 GCA_037144095.1 Bacteroidota bacterium | reverse complement strand
CCTATACTTATTCTGATGGAAATGGTTGTGTTAACTCTACATCGCAAAATGTTACTGTTAATCCTACTCCAATTGCTCCTGCCGTATCATCTCCTCAATCGCCAGCTACTGCATTTGTATCTGATTTAGTTCCTTCAGGTGTTGATATTAAGTGGTATGATAATGCCGTTGGGGGTAATTTGCTCTCATCAATTGATGCCTTATCTGTTGGAACTACTTATTATGCAACTCAAACTTTGAATGGCTGCGAAAGTCCAAGAAGTAATGGTGTTACCGTAATTCTAACGAGAACGGTGAATATTCATCTTATTTTAGAAGGATTATGGGATCGTATAAATAACACCAATATGATGCTTGAAGCATTAGATGGCAACAACAATTATGAACCTAAATGGGGCTGGGGTATTGCTGATCAAATCCAAGTTAATCTTTTCCTCGCTTCTGACCTTTATAATCCAGTAGATGCACAAATTAATAATCCAATTGATTTATTAACCGATGGATTAGCAACATTTACTGTCCCTTCTACGATTAATGGGGACTATTATATACAAGTCAGGAATCGTAATCATTTGGAAACATGGTCAGCAGATGTAGTTTCTTTTAACACAGGTTCTAATCCTGTCGAATATGACTTTACTACAAGTGCAGATAAAGCTTATGCTTTTGAAGGAGGAGATCTTCTACCTCAAGTAATGGTTGCTCCAGGAATATATGCCTTCTATGTTGGGGATGTAAATCAGGATGGAATTATTGATTCTGGTGACTTTGGATTATTTTCTGCAGATAATGAAATAACTGCATACGGCTATCTTCCTACTGATTTTAACGGTGATGGTTTTGTAGATTCTTCAGATTTCGGATTACTTGATCCAAGAATTACTACTTATACTTATACTCAACGTCCATATTAACATGAAGTGAGTTAACATTCAACAGAATATGTTGACTGATTTTCAATAAATAAAAAAACCCGTTAGGTTTAATTCCTAACGGGTTTTTTGTTTGACAAAAAACTTATCAACTCAATATTTGTTATATATAAATACAAATAGTTTTCTTCGGAAAACAATGATTATCTTTGCATATGCAAATCTCGATTTATTCTTTAATTATAAACAACATTCAATATGAAAAAAGTCGTTTTATTCATACTAATTCTATTAGGATTTATTAAAGTCTCCTATTGTCAAGTAGCAACAATTTCCACTGTTTTTGGCACTTATGGAACCACACAGGTAAATGTAAATTTATTGAACTTTACAAACCATGATTCTATTGGTGCCATTACAATGAAAATTGGGTTTGACACCAATGTAGTTTCTTTTACAGGTATAACTTACGCGTTGATACCAAGCGGTATTAGTACCAACGTTATTGGAAATGAATTACAAATTGCATGGTTTAGCACACCTGCAGTACCGGTTAACGGTATTGGGTTTAAATTAAATTTCACATACACAGGTGGCACATCTAATCTAACTTTTAACTCAGGCTGTGAAATTGCCCGTGCACTTGGGGGAATTATTCCAGTAACTTTTAATAATGGAGCTATTCTTCAGCCAACGTTAACAACTACTGCTGTTATAGGATCTCAAGCCGGAGTTTATTCCGGAATAAATCTGTTACCTATAACTTTTTCAGGTTTTCCGACTACACCTACTGCCAGCCTTGCGGGCAACATTAACTTACATATTGCTTATAATACTAACAACCTTCAATTCATCGGTATTAGTGGCTTAACAAATGCCACAGCAAATGCTTCAAATGGCATTATTAGTATCTCATGGTCGAACGCTACACCTATAAATGTTAATACATTAAGTTTAAAACTTAAATTTTATTATTTAGGCGGCACTACTACAGTTAGTTTTACCGGGACCAATATTATTAGCAATGCTCATAATGTCCAGATACCCGTAAATACTTCAACAAATGGCGGTTTTACGCAACCTGCGACAACTGCAGTTGTAGACATTGGTGATACTCTTGGGCAACTAAGTGGAACAACTGCTGTTCCTATTACATTTTCAAACTTTCCAATTAATCAGGGAACTTTTACGATGAATATTGCATACAATAATAGTGCATTGAATTTTATTGGAACTTCAGGATTAACAGGTTTAAATTCAAATGCATCAAATGGTATCATTAATTTAACCTGGACTAACTCAAATGGCTTTTACATTCCAGGATTTAACCTGCTATTTAATTATGTAAGTGGGGCTAGTACGCTTGTATTCACAGGAGTAAATCAAATAACCAATAACACTAATGTCATCATACCTACGACATTTACTAATGGTTCCGTTTCTCAACCACCTATCCCTGTGAATATAAGTTTAGGAAATGTATCTCAGGTCTCTGGCAATAATAATATTTCTGTCCCAATAACCTTGTCAGCAGTATCGGGTTATATTAATACAGCAAATATGTATATAAACTACGATACGACAAAATTAATTTATTCCGGAACTGAAAATGTTTCAAAAAGTGGCGTTACTATCACTCAGGATTTAACCACAAAAACTCTTAGTATTCACTGGGCAGATGCAAATACATTTAATTCATTAGGAAATGGGAAATTTTTAGATCTGAAATTTATCATAAACAGTGCCATTGGTAATTGCGACTTGCCTGTTTATTTCACTACATTTAATTCTAATACAAGTTCTCTTTTGGATAATTTGGGTGGAACAGTTTATTCAAATTGGGTAAATGGAAATGTGAATGTTACACCCGCTGCCCCAACAGGCACATCATCTCAATCCTTTTGTTCAGGAATGGTTCCTTTGGTTACTAATTTAGTTGCCAACGGAACTTCAATAAAATGGTATGCTGCTTCAAGCGGTGGAACAGCTTTGGCTACATCAACAGCACTTGTAAATGGCAATCATTATTTTGCAAGTCAAACTGTAAATGGTTGCGAAAGTTCAACAAGATTTGATGTAACAGCAACTGTTAACACGACACCCCTTACCCCAACTGGCAATGCTTCTCAGTCGTTTTGTTCGGGAACCAATCCTACAATATCAAATTTATTAGCTAACGGCAATTCAATTCAATGGTATGCTGCATCAATTGGTGGAACAGCATTGGCTACGTCAACAGCACTTGTAAATGGTAATCATTATTTTGCAAGTCAAACTGTAAATGGTTGCGAAAGTTCAATAAGATTTGATGTAACAGCAACTGTTAACACAACACCACTTGCGCCTTCCGGAAATGCTTCTCAATCGTTTTGTTCGGGGGCCAATCCTACAATATCAAATTTATTAGTTAGCGGCACTTCAATTCAATGGTATGCTGCTTCAAATGGTGGAACAGCATTGGCCACGTCAACTGCACTTGTAAATGGTAACCATTATTTTGCAAGTCAAACTGTAAATGGTTGCGAAAGTTCAACAAGATTTG
>JBAWXL010000374.1:0-3440 GCA_037144095.1 Bacteroidota bacterium | reverse complement strand
CATGCAATATCATCACCTACTGTTTCTACTTTCCAACCTGGTATGTTTGGAATAAGCATGGCTAGATTTGTTTTGCCACAAGCACTTGGGAATGCTGCTGCAATATATTTTTTTACTCCTTTAGGATTGGTAATTCCCATAATAAGCATGTGTTCAGCAAGCCAGCCCTGACGGCGAGCCATGTTGGATGCAATGCGAAGAGCAAAACATTTTTTACCAAGCAAAGCATTTCCTCCATAACCACTTCCATAAGACCATGTTTCATTTGTTTCAGGGAAATGAGAAATATATTTATCTTCGATAGGAGCAGAGGGCCATTTGCTGTCTTTTTGTCCTTCTTTCAAAGGAGCACCTAAAGAATGCATACAAGGAACAAAATCATTATCTCCCAAAACATCAAGCACTTGTTGTCCCATGCGGGTCATGATGCGCATATTAACAACTACATAAGGAGAATCGGTGATCTGAACTCCAATATGTGCAATCTTTGAACCGAGAGGTCCCATACTGAAAGGAATAACATACATTGTACGCCCTTTCATACTGCCTTTATATTGCTCAAGTAAAATTCTTTTCATCTCAGCAGGTGCAGTCCAGTTGTTGGTTGGACCAGCATCTTCTTCTTTTTTACTACAAATAAAAGTACGATTTTCAACGCGTGCCACATCACTTGGGTCGCTTTGAAAATAATAACTGTTTGGGCGCTTTTCTTCGTTAAGCTTAATGGCTGCACCACTTTGAACCATTAAATCTAAAAGCTGTTGATTTTCTTTTTCTGAACCATCACACCAGTGAATAGCATTGGGTTGGCATACTTCTGCCCAGTCATTTACCCAATTAAGAAGTTTTTGATTTTTTTCCATGATATCTTTGAAATTTGAATAATTAATTTGTTTTTTAAACAGTTTTGCGAACGATTATATTTGACTTTTATTTGATTTTCTGATTAAATTTAATGCACCTCCAGCTTTGAACCATTCAATCTGTGCATCATTGTAAGTGTGATTTGCCATGATATGATCTGAAGACCCATCCACATGGTTTATTTTTATGTTAAGTTGTCTGCCCGGAGCAAATTCATGTAAACCTATAACACTGATTTTATCTCCTTCTAATATTTTAACATAATCATCTTTATCAGCAAATGTAAGAGCAAGAATGCCTTGTTTTTTAAGATTGGTTTCATGTATACGTGCAAAAGATTTCACCAATACTGTTTTTACATTAAGAAAACGAGGTTCCATTGCAGCATGTTCGCGGGATGAACCTTCGCCGAAGTTTTCTTCTCCCACCACAATCAAACCTAATCCTGCAGCTTTGTATGCTTTTGCAACCTGAGGCACTGTGTCGTACGTAGAAGTCATTTGGTTGATGATGCAATTGGTTTTATCATTAAAATAATTTACTGCACCTATCATATAATTATTAGAAATATTTTCGAGATGACCACGATATTTCAACCAAATACCTGCCATTGAAATATGGTCAGTGGTGCATTTCCCTTTTGCTTTAATTAATAATGGAAGATTGATAAAATCATTTCCGTTCCACTCTTCAAAAGAAGTCAAATATTGAAGGCGATCAGAAGATGGGTCAATAATCACTTTTGCATTATCTCCGGTATTGTCTGATTTTTGATAACCTTTATCAAAAGTGCCAAAACCATTTGGGGGTAAATCGAATCCTTTGGGCTCGGCTAGCTTCACTTCCACGCCATCAGCATTGATTAAGGTATCTATTAATGGATTAAATGTTAAATCTCCGGCAATTGCCATTGCGCTTACTATTTCAGGAGAGGCAACAAAGGCATAAGTATTAGGATTTCCATCTGCACGCTTAGCGAAATTTCGGTTAAAAGAATGTATAATAGTATTGGTTTCCCCTTTTTCAGAACCTTCGCGGCTCCACTGCCCGATGCATGATCCACAAGCATTGGCAAATATTTTTCCACCTATCTTATTAAAAATGTCAAAGTAACCATCCCTTTCAGAAATTGAGCGAATCTGCTCGGAACCGGGAGTAATCGTAAATTCTGACATAGCAGTCAATTTCTTATTAACGGCATCATTTACAACTGAAGCAGCTCTTGAAATGTCTTCATAAGAAGAATTGGTGCAAGAACCAATTAAACCAACTTCAATTTTAAGAGGCCATCCATTTTTAATGGCTTCTTCTTTCATCTTCGAAATAGGGGTTGCCAAATCGGGAGTAAAAGGCCCATTGATATAGGGTTCCAGTTCTGATAAATTGATTTCAATTAATTGATCATAATATTTTGCAGGATCGGCATATACTTCCTCATCAGCTTTTAAATTTTCCTTATTGCTATCGGCCAATGAAGCTACTTCCTGGCGGCCGGTTGCCTGAAGATATTTCTTCATGGCTTCATCGTAAGCAAAAACAGAACAAGTTGCTCCGATTTCGGCACCCATGTTGCAAATGGTTGCTTTGCCAGTACAAGAAAGAGATTCGGCACCTTCGCCAAAATATTCAACAATACAACCCGTTCCTCCTTTCACTGTGAGGATTCCGGCAATTTTCAAAATAATATCTTTTGCTGAAGCCCAGCCAGAAAGCTTACCGCTTAGTTTAATTCCAATCAATTTAGGGAATTTAAGTTCCCAACCCATACCTGACATCACATCTACCGCATCAGCACCTCCTACACCAATGGCAATCATTCCTAATCCCCCTGCATTGGGTGTGTGCGAATCAGTACCTATCATCATTCCACCAGGGAAGGCATAGTTTTCTAATACAATTTGATGAATAATTCCGGCACCTGGTTTCCAAAACCCAATATCATATTTATTGCAAACTGAACTTAAAAAATTGTAAACTTCTTTATTGGAATCGTTTGCAACTGCAAGATCTTCAACGTTTCCAGTCTTTGCCATAATTAAATGGTCGCAATGAACCGATGAAGGAACAGAAGTGGTTGCTTTTCCAGCCATCATAAATTGAAGCAATGCCATCTGAGCAGTAGCGTCTTGCATTGCCACCCTATCGGGGGCGAATTCCACGTAATCAACACCTCTCTTTAATGGCGCTTGCAAATCATTACTATACAAATGACTGTATAATAATTTTTCACTAAGAGTTAAAGGGCGATTGAGCATTGTTCTTGCTTTTAATACTTTAGCAGGCATTTCTTTATAAAATGTCTTAATCATTTCGAAATCGAATAGCATATCTAAAAATTTAAGTTTAATGAATGAAATGAGTGTAAATCTCTAAACAATTGGTATGAAAAATCATTAAAAAATGAATTTTAAACTTTTGCAAACGTACAATAAAGATTTTAAATTGACAATATATTTTAAGAAAATTGGCAATCTATCGTGCTATTTATCAGCCTTTTCTATTAAATATTTCAGCAAAGCAAGGTAGTTCTTTGTATTTCAGATGATTACTCTTTCCCATTGAAAGGAGGGTAGGTA
>JBAWXL010000373.1:0-3447 GCA_037144095.1 Bacteroidota bacterium | reverse complement strand
TATGTTTTCCAAGTTTACGGATTTTCTAAAGACTACAGGTCAGGGACTTAAAGATGAAGTAACAAAAATTACAAACAAATCTTTTGCCGAGGCGGTAATTGCAGGATGTGCTTTGGTTGCTGCCGCGGATGGCGCAATAACGTCTGAAGAAAAGCAGAAAATGGCAGGCTTTATAAAGCAAAATGAAGCCTTGAAAGTGTTTGATATTTCAAAACTGATTGTTATGTTCGAAAAATATACGAAAAGTTTTGAATTTGATTATCAAATTGGTAAAATTGAAGCCCTGAGTACGATAGCAAAAATTCGAAGCAAACCGGATGAGTCCAAAATGCTGGTTCGTTTATGCTGTATTATTGGCAGTGCTGACGGCGATTTTGATGATGATGAAAAGAAAGTCGTCAGGGAAATATGTAAGGAGCTGAATTTAAATTCGTCTGATTTTGGGCTTTAAGGAACATTGATGGAAAATAGTAATGTGAGCAAAAAAGAAATAAAATTGAAAGGGCTTTCATCTGCAGAAGTCCAGGCAAACAGGGATAAGTATGGTGCTAATATTCTTACACCACCAGAGAAAGTACCTCTTTGGAAACTTTTTCTTGAGAAATTTGAAGATCCAATAATTCGTGTCTTGCTTATTGCCGCAATATTATCCTTGGGCATTTCTTTTTTGCATAACGAATATGCCGAAACCATTGGTATTTTTTGCGCCATATTTTTAGCAACTGGCGTAGGATTTTGTTTTGAACTGGATGCCAGTAAAAAGTTTGATGTCCTTAATCAGGTTAATGATGACATCCTGGTCAAAGTTATTCGCAATGGGAATGTATGTGAAGTTATTAAAAAGGACATTGTTGTTGGTGATATTGTTCTACTGAATACTGGTGATGAAGTGCCGGCAGATGGAGAACTAAAAAAGTCGGTTTCATTACAAATTGATGAATCGTGTTTAACCGGTGAACCAATTATTGATAAAACAACCGATCCTTCGGATTTTGATGCAACTTCAACCTATCCGTCCAATTGGGTTATGCGCGGAACAAAAGTAGTAGATGGTAATGCTATCTTTGAAGTTAAAAAAGTCGGTGATTTAACGGAATATGGCAGGGTTGCCCAGAAATCTACCGAGTTTAGCGGCGAAGAAACTCCACTTAACAAACAATTAGATGGTTTGGCTAAATTAATTGGTGTTGTTGGTTTTGCTCTTGCTATATTAACTTTCCTGGCATTATTAACAAAAGACCTTCTTCTCGGAAATTATACATATTCCCTGGTACAGCTCGGCTCCTTATGCATCGTATTTCTTTCATCCACCATTGCTTTGGTAAAAGTGTGGGTTCCAATTATTTATGATGCATTTGAATTGCTTGGGATAGAGAAAGAACTGCCAAATTTTATTGAAGGAAGTTCTTGGTTTAATTGGAAAAAGCAAGAAGAAGAGCTTGAACATGAAATTGAAAGAGCACAAAAGAATAAAGAATTCACTAAAATAAAAGAGCTTGAAGTCCTTGAAGATAAATTGAAGAATAAAAAAAGTTGGATGTCCTGGCTTCAGTTTCTATCTTATGGCGTTCTCTTATTCTTTGTTTCTTGTGGATTCGGTTATGCAATTGGTATTAACCCTTTTGATGCTGGATCATGGGTAAGTGTTGATGTTGCAGGAAGAATTCTTCAATATTTTATGGTAGCCGTCACTTTAATTGTTGTTGCTGTTCCAGAAGGGTTGCCGATGAGTGTAACTCTGAGTTTAGCTTTAAGTATGCGCAGAATGCTTCAAGCTAATAACTTGGTCCGCAAAATGCACGCATGTGAAACGATGGGTGCAGCCACAGTAATTTGCACGGATAAAACAGGCACGCTTACACAAAATCGGATGCAGGTCTATAAATCCAATTTCTTTAGCCTGAACGAACAGGTTATATCAGATGATGAGCCAAGTAATCTAATAAGGGAATGTATTTCCATTAATTCCACTGCTCATTTGGATTTTTCCGACCCACAACAAATTAAAACGATAGGCAATCCAACAGAAGCCGCTCTTTTACTATGGCTTTACCAAAACGGTTTTAATTATTTCGATTTGAGAGATGATATTTCAATTATCGAACAACTTACATTTTCCACAGAACGAAAATATATGGCAACGATTGTTGACTCACCATTTCTTAAAAAACGTGTGCTTTACGTTACAGGAGCTCCAGAAATTGTACTTTTGAAATGTAATGATGTACTATTTGATAGTGAGAAAAAAACAGTTTCATCCTGTAAAAGCGCCATTGAAGAACTATTATCACAATATCAGAATCAGGCAATGCGTACATTGGGCTTTGCGTATGAAATTCTTGATGATGATATGGACAGGTTTGAAAATGGTAAGTTGGTTAATACAAATTTAACTTACTTGGGTATTATCGCAATATCTGATCCTATTCGAAAAGATGTTCCGGAAGCAGTTAGTAAATGTTTAAATGCAGGTATAGATGTAATAATTGTAACAGGGGATACTCCTGGAACCGCCAAGGAAATCGGACGTCAGATTGGGATTTGGTCAGAATCAGATTCTTCTGATAACATAATTACCGGTATTGATTTTGAAGCCTTATCCGATGAAGAAGCAGCTATTAGAGTACAACAGTTGAAAATTATGTGTCGGGCGAGACCTACAGACAAGCAGCGTCTTGTTCAGTTGCTACAAAGGGCTGGTGCAGTTGTTGCTGTAACCGGTGATGGCACAAATGATGCTCCAGCTTTGAATTTCGCTCACGTTGGATTATCTATGGGTTCAGGCACCAGCGTTGCGAAAGAAGCAAGTGATATCACTTTGCTTGATGATTCTTTCAATAGTATTGCAACGGCCGTAATGTGGGGCCGTTCTTTGTATCAGAACATCCAGCGTTTTATTTTGTTTCAACTTACTATAAATGTTGCTGCACTTATCATTGTTTTTCTTGGTTCAATTTTTGGGCATGAATTACCCCTAACAGTAACACAAATGCTCTGGGTGAATCTGATAATGGACACTTTTGCTGCTGGAGCATTGGCATCGTTGCCCCCTAATCAACGGGTAATGGAAAATAAACCTCGTAACAATAATAGCTTTATTATTACACCAGCAATGCGTTTCAATATTTTGCTTGTTGGTCTTGTGTTTGTCGCCCTGTTGTTTGGATTGCTGCGTTTCTTCACCAATGAGCAAGGTACCATAACTATTTATGATTTATCACGTTTCTTTACAGTCTTTGTAATGCTGCAATTTTGGAACATGTTCAATGCCAAAGCCTTTGAAACTGGCAAGTCAGCTTTTTCTGGACTAAGTAAAAGTGTAGGATTCATGATTGTAGCATGTGTTATTTTATTAGGACAGATTCTAATCGTTGAATTTGGAGGCGAAGTATTTCGTACAGTTCCGTTATCATTAGCAGACTGGGGAATTATTATTGGCTCAACTTC
>JBAWXL010000372.1:0-3454 GCA_037144095.1 Bacteroidota bacterium | reverse complement strand
CCTGACTCATAATCAGGGGGTCACTGGTTCAAGCCCAGTTGGGCCCACCCTTGAAGGTGAAGAGGTTACAAGAAATTGTAACCTCTTTTTTTGTGCCTATGGTGAAACATTGGTGAAACATTTATATTTTTGCTGAATTATCTCCAAAATTAATTGAAATGGAATATACAGTATTAAGTAAACTCGAAGCATATCTTACATTACAAAACATAGAACAAAAGAAAGAAAGTTTTATGAAAGGTTATGTTGATAATATGATAAATGGAGGGTTTGAAATTGTCGAAACCAACAAAGAGAAAGGTTACGTTGGACTGTACAACAATATCACAGACAACGTTGAAACCTATTACTTTGCAGATTCATTAGAAAAAGAATTCGGTAATTTAATCGAAACTAAGAATGCTATAGATGCAGCTTTTATTGAATTAGAGTTAAGCAAACAAAGAACGGGATTTGTAAAATATTTAAATAATACTATTGAAACAATAGTGAAAGATGAAACTCAGATGTTTTCAAATTACCCGGTATTAAAGAAAGTAATAATGAAAATAGTTTACCACATTAATAATAAGCATAAATGCTCATTAAACTATCCATTCAATTTAGAATTACTCGATTTAAAAAAATACTACCCGCCATATAAAGTTAGAACGGATTTTCATTATGAAAACAAATTCAAAAGGCTTTATAGATTATTTGTAAAAAATCGAATAATCGATAGTGACCTAATAACTGAAGAAAATTTTATTAAAGTTTTCATGGGAAATGAAACAAGCGAATATGTTACATTTCTTATTGATACTCCTAATGCAATAAAAATACTTACTGCAATTAAATATATATATTTTAGATTCAGACCGATAGACATAGTACGGTCAAAACGTTTTTATACAGCCCAAAAAATATTACTTTCTGCAACAAACTTTTCAAGCTCAAAACAAAGAGAAAATGAAGAGAACCTGCAAACAACAAACGAAACTATAAAAGAAATAGAAAAAATATTCCCCAAAACATAGCCTCTGATATATAGTATTTTACATTATATTACGTCACAAAATACGTTTTTTCGTCACACCTCTTTCTTTCTCAATCACTCCGCAATCACACTTCTTTGCCTTCCCTAAAAGCGCACTATATCTTTGCATCATAATTTTAAATCCAACCAAATTTGGATTTGCTAAAAACTATATTATGATTCAAAAAAATTCAGAAAAACAAAACAATCTCATGCAATCTTCAGTGCTTTGCTACAAAGAGATTATGAGTTTCAGAGAAGCAATAGCTTATCTGGATGTGAGTGAATCATTTTTGTACAAGCTTACATCTAGCCGTAAGATTGTCTTCTTCAAGCCTAATAATGGTAAAATTTACTTCAAAAGGATTGATTTAGACAACTGGATGTTACAAAATGAGACACTCAATAGATGCGTTTTAGAGCCAAATTTAACCCACAAAGAAGAAAAAAAATGAGTATTGAAAAAACGAACAAGGAGGAGTCCATATTGACTCCTAATTCAGTAACAAAAAGTGATAATCCTTTAGATGAAATAGTAGACATCGAACAAGATTTACCCAAATTATTAGAAAAACTATTAAAGCGATTTAACGGCAGAGAAAAAGAAATTGTTTTGCTGTCATCATTAGGGGTCTTAAGCAGTTGTATGCCGAATATATATGGCTACTATGATGGTCATGTTGTTTATCCAAATTTATACATATTGATAATTGCTCCAGCTGCTTCATTAAAAGGTGCAATGAATTATTCAAGACCTCTGATTGAAAAAATTCATGCATTTCTTTTAAAAAATAGCCAAGGGAACAGTAATTCAAAGGCATCAAATAAAAGAGCTATCATAAAGTTACTTCCTGCAAATACGAGCTCTGCCGAAATATATGCATACATGAATAGCTCGATAGACGGAGTGCTAATTTTTGAATCAGAAGCAGATACTTTATCTAAAATGTTTAAAAATGATTGGAGTAATTATTCTGATATTCTACGAAAAGCATTTCACCATGAGGCTATGACAATGGCAAGGAAAGGTGACAACGTATTCTTGGAGGTTAAAGAGCCAAAATTATCATTGGTGATTAGTGGTACTCCAGAACAACTCAAACCCTTGATAATATCAACCGAGAATGGACTGTTTAGCCGTTTCCTGATTTATTCATTTGATGATATAACACCATTTAAAGATGTATTTGAAAAAAAATTAAACATAAGATTAAATGATTTTGAGAATGCAGGTAACTTAATCTTAGAACTGTACAAAAAATTATCAAAAAGAACAACAAAAATTCAGTTTAAATTCACGGAGGAGCAAGAAAAATCATTTTTTAAGGAGTTTACTTCATTACAAAGCAATATGATTAACAATCAATCTGATGAGTTGTTGCCAAATATGAGAAGACACGGTTTAATTATGTTTAGAATATGTATGATAATTACCGTGTTGAGAAGTATGGACAGTATAAATGACGTAACGGAATTAATTTGTTCAGAAGCTGATTATCAAACTGGTATAAAAATAATTAAACAGTCACTTAATGACCTAATGGAAAATTATACTTATATAGGTGATGGAAGACTATCAAAACAAGATGATGACTTACTTTTTAGTGTTAAAGAGAATTTTACCAGACAAGAACTAATTGAATCAGGGAAAAAACAAAATATACCCGTTAGAACTATTGACGATAAAATAAAGCAATGGCGAAAAAAGAAAGTTATTATCAAGGTTGGACACGGCTCATTTAAAAGAAGTAATAAGTAGATGTAACTATGTAATTTATGCATTATTTGCAATATCTGCAATTTTCAATGCCATTCATTTAGAGTGGCATTTTTTATAAACTATAAAACAAAACTTATATGAAAAATACTACAATTAGATTCGCTTTGCATAACAGAAGTACCACTGAGGGTCTGCACTCTGTTGTGTTGAGAATAACAAAAGACAGACAAAAAAAGGAGATTCACCTTGACATAAAATGTAAAGCGGAACACTTTAAGGATGATAGACTCACTAAATCACATCCTACACATAAAGCAGATAACGATTTATTATTAAAGCTTTATGCTAAAGCGGTTGATGTTGTTGAGGATTTTGAAAGAGAAGATTATGATTTTACTTTGGATGAATTTAAAACGAAATTTAAAGGTGTACAGAAATACCAAGACTCAAATATAGTTAAATTCTTTAATGAGATTATTGATGAGTTAACAAGGTCCGGCAGGACAGGAAATGCTCGTGCTTATGAAGAGTCAAAAGCCGCTTTAGTCAAATTCGCTGGTGAAAATTTGTCGTTCAAATCTATCAGTCCAACATTTTTGGAGAAATTTGAGGTGTTTTTAAGAGAGAATAAAAATGGAAATGGAGGTATTTCTTTTAAAATGAGTCTTTAATAAATTCCAAATAATTGTCTCTATTGATAACTTGATAATTTGAATTCG
>JBAWXL010000371.1:0-3479 GCA_037144095.1 Bacteroidota bacterium | reverse complement strand
GAATAACCCCGTTGGATGCACGTGCTCCGTAGATGGATTGTGAGGCGGCATCTTTTAAGACCGAGATGCTTTCTACGTCATTGATGTTTATCTCATTGATATTGGAAACAGCGACCCCGTCGACCACATACAGTGGAGAGTTGCCCCCCTTCAGGGATTTTATTCCGCGCAGCAAAACATTTGAACTACCGCCAGGACGGGCATCGTTCAAGGATACATATAATCCAGGGACTTTGCCTTTCAACATTCCCTCTAAATCCGAGGTTGGTTTGGCGATAAGATCCTTGGTCTTCACTGTGGCCACAGAACCTGATATTCCACTTCTTTTCTGTGTACCATATCCTACAACCACTACTTCATCAACATCGACAATTTGCGCTTCTAGGGTAATATTAACGGATGATGAGTTTCCGATTACCACTTCCTGACTTTTCATCCCAATAAATGAAATCAGTAAAGTTGCATTAGCAGGAAGATTGGAAAATGAGTAATTTCCGTTGTTATCAGAAATAGTACCGTTAGTTGTGCCTTTAACCACTATAGAAACTCCGGGCAATGATGTCCCGGTCTGATCTGTTACTTTACCCGTAATTGATTTGGCTTGTTGGGAAATGAAGCCATTTGCAGTAACTTGTCCAAGGCTCAGATTCAAAAAGAATGCTGTAAGAAATAGCATCCTAACAAAATTTTCTACGCTACTTGTGCCAATTGTAGCGGGGAACTTACCCTCTTTGATTGTAGATTTTTTTTTCATAGATGAATTATTGGTTTATTTAGTTGGAAGGAATCCGCAGGTGAAATTTTCCTCAGCGTCTATTTTAACGAACATGCTCGTTTTGTAGTTTATTAATTAAGTCATTCCTTTGTTTGCGGAAAATCTATTTTCACTTCTTTTCGATAGGGAATCGCCGCTTGTGCACCCATCCGGGTTACAGTAATTGAAGCGGCAGTGTTGGCAAAGACAACTGCATCAAACAACGATTTTCCTTCAGAAATGGCAACACTGAGAGCTCCACAAAAAGTATCTCCTGCTCCTGTAGTATCAATAGCCTCTACTATTGGTGCAGCAATGGCGTGGCAGTCTTTTCCATCTTTGAGGAATGCTCCATTTTTCCCAAGCGTGATTATAACATTGTCTACCCCTTTTTGACTGATAATTTTAGCTGCTTTTTTCGCTGTTTCGAAATTATTCACTTTAATTCCAGATAATATCTCCGCTTCAACCCTATTGGGCACAATAAGAAACAAGCTTTTCATTATCTCGTCGTTCAATGCAGCTGCCGGTGCTGGATTAAGTATAACTTTAATATGGTGTCCGCTTGCTAGCTTCGCTGCATATTCGATTGTATTTATTGGTACCTCAAGTTGCATCAGCACAATGTCTGCATTGATTATTTCGTTTCTCGCTTTTTCAATGTCTTTCGACGAAAGAGTCTGATTTGCGCCTGAAGCAACTATAATGCAATTTTCCCCATAACCATCAACAGATATTAATGCAACACCGGAAGGATTATTCAGATCAGAAAAAACATAACTTGTATTTATACCCTCTGATTCGTAAAGCTCAATGGATTGACGAGCAAAGAGGTCATTCCCTGTTTTTGTAATAAATGTTACATCTCCTCCCAATCGTTCAGCTGCAATAGATTGATTCGCTCCTTTGCCTCCGGGACTCATCATAAATGATCCGCCCAATACCGTCTCACCCGGAACAGGTAGCCGATTTGCTTTCACTATCATGTCGGTATTACAACTTCCAATGACTATAATTTTAGGCCTTTTCATGCATGAAGATTTTATCTGGTCAATTACAACGTTAAAAGTAATGGGGTTCTCTTTGTAGTGTTTTCCAAAATTTGACTAAATTAATATTTCCAAAATAGCTATTTTAAGAATTATATTCTTTATTTCATTTATATACAATATTTTAAAATTGTATATTTGAGCCAATTTTATAATTATAGAAATATACATTGAACTAATTTAATTTTATGACAAGAATAGAGTCATTAGTTTCTTTGATGCAATCGATGACCACAGCCGAGAAGAGGCAATTTTCAATGAACTTCCCGAAAGGAGATTTTTCAAAAGATTATCTGATAATTTACAGAATCATTGAGCGAGAGAAGAAGTTAGATCCAGGGAAGATTAAAAATTTATTTTTTTTGAATAAACCAGAAGGGTCGTTTGATACAGCGATGAAGTATTTGTATGATAAATTATTGGATTTACTTCTTGCTGTACGTAAAAATAAAGAGAGTTTTTTTCTTTTGTTTCAGGACATTTTAAAAGCAAAAATGTTATTTGAGCGTTCGATGTTCAGAGAATGTTTTGTACTATTAAAAGAGATTATTGATGAGGCAAAACGGTTAGAAAATTATCATGCCCTACTTCTGGCATCCAAATTGGAACTCGACTATTTGTCGCGAATGAATTTTTTGGATGTAACGGAGCAAGAATTATTTCATAAACAATACGCTATGGGGGACGTGCTGAAATTGATCAGAACAATTAATGCGCAGTCTTCGTTGTATGAATTGCTAAAGCATCGGTTGATTCACAAAGGGAATATGCGGTCGGATAAACAAAAGCAGGAGATGAATGATTTGGTAGTTAGCGAATTAAGCATTGTCGCCTCCTCAAAGGACACAAACTTCGAAATCATGAAAATGCACCAACTTTTTCAGGCTAATTACCTGATTAGCGTGGGTGATTACAAAGCTGCCTTTAACTCGTTTAAAGAGTTAACGATCTTGTTTGAATCTAATTCTCATTTATGGGAAAATCCTCCTTTCGATTATCTATCAACTTTAGAGGGAGTGCTGGAAGGGCTTCGATCTGTTGGCAATTATGAGGGAATGGACTATTTTTTGGCACAGTTACGGAATCTAACTAAGCATTCTTCTCTCAATTTTCGGATAAATGCAATTTGCCTGCTTTTTCAGTATGAACTTATCCCCTTATTGGATCGCGGAAATTTTGCTGATTGTAAAAAGCTGATAGAAAGATACAAAGAGGTACTTTACGATAAGTTTTCATGGCTTAGCCCCATTAGACAAAGCGAACTTTGCCTTTATACCTCATTAATTTATTTGGGGAACAGGCAATTTAAACGGGCAAAAAAATTTATTGCCAACATTACTTTTGATCGAAGTTTGGGAGAGCTGCCGCTTTCACGCACTATCAAATTAGTCCGATTGATGCTCTATTATGAAGAGGGCGATTTTGATGTTATCCAATATGAGACTCGTTCCTTCAAACGAGGAATCTCATCGCAAAAAGACCAAACCTTTCAAATTGAGCATCGAATGCTTTGGTTCCTAAATCAAAATACCTTACCTACTCTTCAACGTACGCGTAACGAACTTTGGTCGAACATAGAGCCAAGTATTGAAGCCTTGCGTTATGATAAGTATGAGAGTCAAGTCTTGCGCCTTTTTGATTTCACAGCATGGATGGAGTCAAAAATTCTCAAGAAA
>JBAWXL010000370.1:0-3487 GCA_037144095.1 Bacteroidota bacterium | reverse complement strand
CGAACACAAATCCTTCTTTGGCAAGTTCGCGCTTAATGGGCAGTTTGAAGTTTTCGATGAAGCGCTTGCGCTGAGTTTCGGTCTTGCGGAGTTTTTCTTCAATTTCGCGATACACTTCAGGTTGATTCACCTTGAGTGAGAGATCTTCAAGTTCGGATTTTATTACATATAAACCCAAACGATGAGCCAGGGGGACATATAAATAGAGCGTTTCGGAGGCAATTTTCAATTGTTTTTCTCTGGGCATGTGCTCAATGGTTCGCATGTTGTGCAAACGGTCGGCAAGCTTAATCAGAATTACCCTTACATCATCGGTAAGTGTCAGGAGCATCTTTTTAAAATTCTCTGCTTGCTCAGAGAGTGTTTTTTGATCGAGAAAGCCTTCAATTTTTGTTAGTCCGTCGATAATGCTTGCTACTTTTTCGCCGAACATTGATTCGATATCGGCAAGTGTGTAGTCGGTATCCTCCACAACATCGTGCAGTAAGGCGCAAATAACGGAAGTTGTACCCAATCCAATTTCTCCCACAGCAATGGTTGCCACCTCTATTGGGTGATAAATATAAGGTTCGCCACTGCGGCGACGCATATCTTTATGAGCTTCCACTGCAAGGTTGAACGCTTTACGAATCAAGAGTTTATCCTGATGATTCGATTTTGGTTTACATACTTTCAGTAAGCTTCTGTATCGCTTTAAAATTTCTTTCTTTTCTAGTTCTGCATCAATGGTGTACATAAACTTCTTACCTTATTATTGTGAATCGACTCTGCAAAATTAGTTATTATTCATGAAATATTTAGCAGTCTACTTATTCATTTGGATTAAATTATAGATTATGCGATTCAAACACATCAAGATATTAAGAACCAAGTCCCAAATTATAAAATCAAAATTTCAAGCCCGAAACACTTCCACCTTTGAATTTGAAGCGTAAAACCTGCCAATTAGCAGACTGATTTAGGAATTTGGAATTCCTCCCTAACGCCTTACCCCTATCACCTTATGCCTGCTCTTACATCATTAACCATATATTTTAGTCATCAAACCTATTTATTCGTACTTTTGAATTGTTTTTCAAAACAACTTTAAAGAAGAACCAATTAATGAAAACACCAACACATAAAATGAAAGCGCAACTATTTAAACATTGTTTCTTAATAATATTAATTTTCTTCGTTAGGATAAGCTATTGTCAAAATCCATTAATCTCACACATTTTTGCAGCAGACCCTTCGGCACATGTATGGAAAAGTGACACCAACACCTTATGGTTGTATACTTCTCATGATGTCCCTGGCACCAATCATCATGCAACCATGGCGGACTATCATGTTTTTTCCACGAATGATTTGATCAACTGGATTGATTATGGCAGGGTGCTATCGGTTGATGATGTTAAATGGGGCGTAAGTTATGCATGGGCTCCGGATGCGGTTTACAGGCATGGGAAGTATTATCTGGTGTTTTGTATGTTTGAAAAGAATACCGGAAAATATAGAACAGGATTGGCCGTCAGCAATATCCCGCAAGGGCCTTTCACCGATATTGGATTTATAAAAGGAGTTGATTTAGGACAGGATCCTTGTGTATTTACTGATGATGACAACACTCCTTATCTTTATTGGGGAGCTGGTGGTCATTGTTATGCAGCCCAACTGACCGATAATTTGAAATCTATTATAAAGAAAACAATGGTCGAATTAACAGCCCAGCTTACTGATGTTTTTGAAGGCCCCTGGCTTCATAAATACAACAATAAATATTATTTGTCTTATCCAGGCTTACCTGATCATAAATGGCCCGAAGAAATGTATTATGCAATTTCCGATAAGCCACTTGGTCCTTATAAATCAATGGGTAAATATCTTTCCGAATTTAGAGGTTGTTCGGGTACAAATCATGGATTAATTGCTAAATACAAAAACGTTTGGATTGCATTTTACCACAGTACATGGCTGTCGGGTGGCAAAAGTGAGGTGCGTAATCTGATGGCAAATTATCTTTACTATAATTCAGATGGAACAATAAAAGCAGTAATTCCAGATACATTAGGATTGTCGAAAGGGAAACCGACGAAATGTATTATATTGTTGGAAGCAGAAAATGCAAAGGCAGCTGGTGGTAAAATGGAAGGGACAAAAGTGGAATCAACATTTGCCGGTTATTCAGGGAGGGGTTATGTGACGGGCTTCGATGTTAGACCAGACTATATTGAGGTTTTGGCACAAGTTGCAAAAGATATGGATGCTGATTTGAAAATAAGATTATGTGCCGATGCAGATTTCTATGCAGATATTCTGGTTGGGGTTACCATGTTAGCCGGCTGGGACGGCTTGAAGATTAATAAGACCGATGGATGGAAAGAAATTGATTTTGGAAAGGTAAAACTGAAAGCTGGTGATAACAGAATCCGATTTACTTCGCATAACTTCAATGTTAAAATAGATTATTTTAAGTTAGAACCTACAAGTGATAATTAAACTTTATTTCCCTATCAAATCCAGTATCCCATTAATGAAAGTCAGTGGATGAGGAGGATTTCCGGGAATGTATAAATCGATAGGATGTTTCTCTAAGAAACTTCTGTTGAGAGCAGGACTTTGTTGAAATATACCTCCGCTTATGGCATCAGTACCACACAAAATAATTGCTTTTGGCGAAGGGGTATCTCGTAAACAAGTCTCTAAAGGCTGTGCCATGTTCTCTGTAATGGGTCCTGTTATTAAAAGAGCATCAGCATGACGGGGCGATGCCACAAACTCAAAACCAAAACGCCCTGCATCGAACTGCACATTGCCCGAAGCATTTAATTCCAACTCGGCACTGTTGTCTCCACCTGCCGAAACCTGTCTTATTTTGAATGATTGCTTGAACAATCTTTCAATTTCGGGCCGTCTTTTTTCTCTATTGATGATTAAAGGTTTATTTTCTCCTTCTTTAATGATAAGAGCCTCTCTTTCATTCACCGAAAGATGATAATCTTTAGTGAATTGTATCTTTTTTGGCGAATGATAAGCACACGCACCACAAAAGATGCACTTTCCCAAATCAATTTGAAAAGGTTTGCTTGAAATAGCCTCTGTTGGACAAAGTTCTTGCAATGCTTTTTCGTCACAATCCTCTGAACTTATGATGGGGCGTCCTTTAAATATGCCGGGAACCTCAACTTTACGTACATCTCTAATGTACTGACTGCCCTGATGGAATCGTATTTTTATTTCTTTAAGCATAATCTACAAATCAAAGCCGCAATACGACAGGTTAAAACTCTTGTTAATGATAGGGAAATCGGATATTTCATTGTTGCGCACAGCCAAGGCCAATGCCAACCAATTGTGCAGGGAAGGATCTTTAATTTTATAGGCAATGAGGTTTCCTTTTTCATCCGTAACAGCACAATGACAAATCTCTCCTCTCCATCCTTCGGTTAAACTGATGCAAAAAGAGGAAGGCTTAGGACTTGCATTACTTTCAAACTTTGCATTA
>JBAWXL010000369.1:0-3514 GCA_037144095.1 Bacteroidota bacterium | reverse complement strand
ATTGATTTCAATAAAGACACAATCAATAAAATAAAAGTCAGTTGCTAACTTTGTGCTACCGGACAAAGAAGATTGTAAGTGATGAACAATTAATAAAATTATTAACAGGTGGGACTGATGTACTAATTAATACCCTGCTCTTAGCTGTGTCGGTTGGTCAAATTTATTTCCGAAAGTGACGTTTTCATGAAAATGTGTTTGCTGGAAATGAAACAATTTCTTATCATAAAATTTAAATTGGCTTAACTTAATTGATAAGCATTCTATCTACTTTTGTTGCCTCAGAACTATTGAGTTAGATTTTGGGCCAAGAGAACTACTCTGACATGGGGTAGTTTTCTTTTTTTATAAGATAAAACTCTTAGTGCAAGACTGATTTTGTCAATTAATAAAACCAATTTATGATGAAGTAAATTGGAAATATCGTTAAATAAAGTTGTTTTGTTAAGTAAAGAATCAGATTTGTTAAGTAATAAAAAGGTTTTATCAAGTGATAAAAGAAGTCTATTATGTGATAAATCGGATTCACTAAAAAGTAAAACGGATTTACTAATTGATAAAACGATTTTATCGTTTAACAAAACCATTTTATCGTTTAACAAAATCGTTTTGACACTTAACAAAATCGTTTTGATAGATACTGAAATAGGGGTTTTTGGGGCTTTTTTATGTATCTTAATAGCTGAATATAAATCGTTTATGAAATTGAAATTGAAAAAGTGCATTTTTGCATTTTTCAAAAATGATAAAATTGAATATTTGCTCAAAAATGCCTTTTTAAGACTAAAAATGACTCTATTTTAATGACGAAAAAAGAGGAAAAATGAACCTTGAGAAACAATTTATTATTCATTTCTTCACGCAGGCTTAACACGGAATAAAAGTTTTCAGTGTACTTTTGCAACTGATTTAGTTGGAACTTAATTTGTGAAAAAAGTGAAAAAAGGCTGTCGTTAATTTGACAGTCTTTTTTGTTTCTATACGATTTGCTTTTCAGCTTTCCGTTTAATTAAAATAACTTCATAAGGATCGAGAAAAAGCAAATTTCCCTCAATTTCCGACAATCTGTTTTTAATGGTAGTAAAAATTATTTGTCCTTGAATAGGCGCATTCATCAGCAGTTTTCTTTTCTTATTGACGAAATTAATAATAACCGTTATGGTTTCGTTTGTAATTACCCTATCGTATATCCAAATATCCCTCTCCCCTTTATTAAGTGGACGCCATTCGCCAAATTGCAAAGCAGGATATTGTTTTCTTAATTTAATTAGGTGTTCATACACCTTCAACAATGAATCGGGGTTCAATTGTTGTGCTTCGACATTACAGGTCAAATAATCTTTATCCACAGGCAACCAGGGCGTTCCTTTGGTAAAACCTGCATGTTTAGAATCGTCCCATTGCATAGGTGTGCGTGCTGCATCGCGACCTTCATAGAAGGGCCAGAATTTTTTGCCTATTGGATCTGTCAATTGTTTTCTAGAAATATTCGAATTTGGCATCCCAATTTCTTCGCCATAATAGATAAAAGGAGTTCCTTTCAAAGTTAATTGTAAAACAGCTTTAATAATTGCCTTTTGATATTTATGATGTCCCGTAAACGGGCGGTTGAAACTTCTGTTTAAATCATGATTTGAAAACACAATGCATGCCCATTCTGTGAGAGGGATACTCGAATAACTCTTTTCAAAACATGTATGAAACATTCGGGCACTCCAGTATCTGAAAACAATAGAAAAATCGAAAGTAAGATGCAACCCATTGTGTTCGCTGTTCAGATAGCTTGCGGCGAGATTAGGATTTCCGGGCGGAAGAGCATATATTTCGCCAATCAATACTTTTTCATCATATAGGTCGAGAAGCTTTCGTAGGTCTTTGATGAGTTGATAAGAGCGTGCCTGATTTCTCGATTTCCATTGCATGCTATTGCTGAACAAACCAAAAAACATAGGATTATTCCGAAACTCAGGGTCTTTCCCAATCATATTTATGGCATCCAGTCTAAAACCGTCCACTCCTAAATCGAGCCAAAAAATAATATCGTCGAAAAAAGCTCTTTGCATTTCGGTGTTTTCCCAATTCAAATCAGGTTGTTCGGGTAGAAAAGAGTGCAAATAATACTGCGAACTTTTAGGATCAAAAGCCCACGCACTACCCCCTAATGCTGAGCTCCAATTGTTTGGCCTGCCACCACGTTTGGGGTCTTTCCATATATACCAGTCTCTTTTGAAGCTCGAACGACTACTTTTTGATTCTAAAAACCAAGGATGTTGATCAGAAGTATGATTTAAAATCAAATCCATAATCACTTTAATTCCTCGATTATGAGCATTTGAAATGAGTTCCTTGAAATCTTCCATTTTCCCAAACACAGGATCAATTTCGAGATAATTTTCTACATCATATCCGAAATCCAACATAGGCGATTTATAAACCGGAGAGAGCCAAATAGCATCTACTCCGAGATTTTGAAGATAATCGAGTTTAGAATTAATTCCAACTAAATCGCCAATCCCATCTGCATTTGAATCGAAAAAACTTAAAGGGTAAATGTGATAAATTACCCCGTGTTTCCACCAGATAAAATCTTCAGTTTTAGAAAAAGACATTAATTGAAATTAAGCTTTTAAATCGATGTCTTGTAATAATTGCGACATAATAAATTCAGGTTTGTAAAATTTAGCCCTCTTTAATGCTTCTGATTTAAAATGTTTTTTCTTGTCAGGATTTTCGAGATAAGCAACTATTTTATCAGAAATTTCATTTCGGCTATTGCAAAGAAAACCATTTTTCCCGTTTTCTATTATATCTTTAGGACCTTTTACATTGTAAGCAACAACCGGAAGTCCACAACTCATAGCCTCAATGGCAGTGCAACAGAATGTATCGAATTTAGAAGGAAGAATTAGCAAATCAGCAGCACTAAATATTTCGGGCAAATGGTCTTGTTTAATCCAACCCATAAATATTGCATCGGGTAATGCTTTTTTAAGTTCTTTTTCTGCCGGACCTGTTCCAACAATCACCACATTGACATTGTCAAATTCAATCTGAACTTGTTCAATAATTTCAGGCAATTCCAGTACTCCTTTTTCTTTGCTGATTCTGCCAGCATAAAGCAATATTGGATCATCGTTGGTAATTCCCATTAAGGCTTTTTTTGAATTCTTTCTTGGTTGAAAATAATTGTCAGCCCAATGTGCAGTGAGATGAACATCCTTTTCTGAAAACCCCATCTCTTTGCTAATTAGCCATTTTTGTTGATCAGTATTAAGAACAAAAAGCCCGTCGAATGCTTTATAAAAAGTGCGCAGAAGTCGCCTCGAACGGTTTAAATTACCCCGGTCAAGTAAAAGAACTTTCTTTGCAAAAGTCAACCAATCTGTATGCATATAGAAATAAGCAGGCACCGAGTAAGCATTTTTCAAATAAATTGCCGCAAGCCCCATTGGTCCTTCTGTAGAACACATGATTCGATCGTATTCACCATGATGAAATAGTTCATGAATTTCGA
>JBAWXL010000368.1:0-3618 GCA_037144095.1 Bacteroidota bacterium | reverse complement strand
GGAATCGTAACTGTCAGATAATATTTAATCAAAGAATGTTCTCTCCATCTGAGCGGCATATAAAAAATGCGACGCTGCTAAGCCGATTTTGCAAATCGGCTTTTAACACAGGATAATTTGCAATTATTCTTAATGTTAGGCTTTTTTCAACCAAATTCAAACCTAACAGGTTTTAGAAACCTGTTAGGTTTTTTTACTAATATTCAATTGTATGGGAACCCCGTTCGCCTGAGGCTGAGGTTCGGCTTAGGTTCCAACCTAAGTCGAATTTATCTTATTAGGCTTTTGCCTATATATTATCTCACCACAGCTAAGCCGAATTTGAAATGTTCTTTATTGGGCTAAAGCCCATTATGATTTATCATTTTATGTCCGTAGGTTGAAACCAACGGCAATGAAAGCAATAGTAATTTACATGCTACCCCTTGGGTCTTGAAATTTGAAATTTTGGGCTTTGGGCTTTCCCCTAATAGCCTTCAGCCTTTCATCCGCCTAACCAAACAACAAATTGAACACGTCTTCAATTTTCTTAACAGGTCGCAGCTTAATTGATTTGCTGTTTATATCAAGTCCTTTCATATTGTAGGACGAAATCACGATTTGCTCAAAACCAAGCTTTTCGGATTCTGATATTCTTTGTTCGATGCGGGTCACCGGACGAATTTCACCCGACAGACCTACCTCGGCAGCCAAACAAGTTTTAGGGTCGATGGCGATGTTTTCACTCGAAGATAACACGGCACAAACCACCGCAAGGTCGATAGCCGGATCGTCGACTCGCAAGCCGCCGGCAATGTTTAGGAAAACATCTTTGGTGCCCAGTTTAAATCCACATCTTTTTTCCAACACAGCCAACAACATTCCCAATCGGCGCAAATCGAAGCCGGTGGCCGAACGCTGGGGGGTGCTATAGGCAGTTGAACTTACCAAAGCCTGAGTTTCGACCAACATGGGTCGCAAGCCCTCGACCATGGCAGCGATGGCAATGCCGCTGAGGTTTTCGTCGCGTTGCGAAAGCAGAATTTCTGATGGATTGGACACTTCGCGCAACCCGGTCGATTGCATCTCGTATATTCCCAGTTCGGATGTGGAACCAAAACGGTTTTTCACCGAACGCAAAATCCGGTAGCCATGGTTTCTGTCGCCTTCAAATTGCAAGACCGTATCCACCATGTGTTCTAAAATCTTAGGTCCGGCAAGGGTGCCTTCTTTTGTAATGTGCCCAATCAAAAAAACAGGCACATTGGTAAGTTTTGAAAAACGCTGAAGCTCAGAGGCACATTCGCGTATTTGTGAGATGCTGCCCGGCGACGAATCGATAAGCTGAGTGTGTAATGTTTGAATCGAATCGACAACAACCAATGCAGGTTTTAACTGTTCTATTTGCTGGAAAATATTCTGAGTGTGCGTTTCGGTTAAGATAAAACATTCTTTATTATGCATGCCAATGCGTTCGGCTCGCATCTTAATTTGCTGTTCACTTTCCTCGCCTGTAATATACAATATCTTAGTCCCCTTCATGTTAAGCGCCACTTGCAACATGAGGGTCGATTTGCCAATGCCGGGTTCGCCACCAATGAGTACCACCGATCCAGGGACAATCCCCCCCCCAGCACCCGGTCTAATTCGTTGTTGCAAGAAGCCATGCGGGGTTCGTCGCTCAGATTTATTTCAGTAATAGAAACCGGTTTCGAGGCTCTTTCGAAGCCAGATAAGCCGGGCTGTTTGTCGCTATCGCTTCGCTGAATCACCTCTTCAACAAAGGTGTTCCACTCGTTGCACGAGGGACATTTGCCCAACCAAGTTGAAGATTGATTTCCGCAACTCTGGCAATAAAACATCGTTTTTGACTTCGCCATTTATGAGTTCATCAAATTGATGATAGTTTAATTTTATTTTCTAAAATAGTGGTTGAATAACCTTCAACTAATTCAATCGTAATCACTTCGCCATTGTTTTGTTTCAAAATATCGAAACCCACAATTTCTTCTGCATGATAGTCATTTCCTTTCACCAACACAATCGGCTGCACCTGATGGATAAGATTATAAGGAGTATCCTCATCGAACAATACCACAGCATGAACAAATTGCAGGGATGCCAACACCATCGCTCTTGCATGTTCGTCGTTCAACGGGCGATGATTTCCCTTGAGTCTCTTTACCGAATCGTCAGTATTCAACCCCACAATCAGCACATCGCCCAAATCAGCAGCTTTTGCAAGATAATCAATATGTCCAAGGTGCAAAATATCGAAGCAGCCATTGGTGAACACCATTTTCATGTTTTTAAACCGCCAATACGACAATTTACGTTCAAGAGCTTCGCCTGAAACAATTTTTTGTTGAATAACTTCTGAATAATTCATACTTTATTTTTATTAATGATGGGTAAGATAAGAAGAGAAACAATTCCAAGGATAATGAACAAAAGCGTTTGTGCCGACCAGTTTAGCCAACCTAAAGCATAGCCTGTCGTTTCAACAACGCCAAATAGTGTGAGGGTTTCGGCAACAATTACAGGATACAAACCAATGCCCCCCTGAACCACCATAAAACCAACAGCTCCAAAAACCATCACATCAAAGGCAGGGGACAAACTTAAATTACTTGTATCGGCAAAGCAGAAAAAACAAAACCATGTCATCAGTAAATAACATATCCAAATAAGAGCACTATATAAAAGGAATAAAAATGGATTTTTAAGTTTGAATATAGATTTAAGCCCCGAAAAGAAATGGCGAACCTGTTCAACTATTTTAATGTATAGCTTCCACTTTAATAGCTTTTTTCTGAAAACAAAATAAAGAACAATTAGGAAGATGCAAAATATCAGGGAAAAAAGAATTAAATGAAAACTAAGGTTTTCGATGTTGAATTTTTCAGATAGGGGTTTATACACCCTTTGGTCAACATAATTATGAATCCTGTCGAATTGGGTGGCAAGTATGGCAAAGAAAAGCACAATAAACACCAATACATCAAATGCACGCTCAGTTACCACGGTGCCAAAAGATTTGCTAAACGGAATGTTTTCGTATTTGGTAAGAATAGTACAGCGGCTAACTTCGCCCAAACGAGGCAAGGCAAGATTGGCAAAATAGCCAATCAGAACGGCCATCACAGTATTATGTAATTTAGGAGAATAGCCCATGGGATGAAGCATCATGTTCCATCGAATAGACCGGAACAAATGACTAAGAAACCATACAATCAGAACCGGAATAAGCCACCAATAGTTTGCCTTAGCAAAGGAGGCAAAGATTTCTTGTTCTTGCTTTGGAGTGAGCTGCCTGACGAATAACCAAATAATCAATATTCCCAAGCCAATGTAAAATTCAAGTTTCAGTATTGTTATTTACGTTTATTTCAAACCCTTTTTATTTGATTGTTTTCGTCGGCGAAGATAATGGTTGAGTGGAAATTCTTAACTTCCTCAAACCCCATTTGAGCAAAGGAAACAATAATTACGATATCACCAACTAATACGTAGCGTGCGGCAGGACCATTAAGACGTATTACGCCCGAACCTCTTTTCCCTTTAATTACGTAAGTATCTAATCGCTCGCCGTTGTTAATATTTACAACTTGAACTTTTTCGTTCTCAATTATATTAGCA
>JBAWXL010000367.1:0-3622 GCA_037144095.1 Bacteroidota bacterium | reverse complement strand
CAACGCCCGACATGCTTACATTACCACTTCCCTGCTGTCAAATCCTGTCAACCCCTCAAAGAACTGCTGCAAAATTACACAAAAATTGAGCCAATTCTAAAAAATAATGTATTTTCGTCGAAATTTTTTTAATCTACACTATGGAACAAACTAATACAATTAAAATTATTGACACTACAGCTAATCCTGCCCCTCTTGGTTTGGCAGCTTTTGCACTTACAACTATCTTACTTAACCTGCATAATGCCGGTTTCTATGGAATGGATGCCATGATAATGTCGATGGGCATATTCTATGGTGGCTTGGCTCAACTCTTTGTTGGCTATATGGAATGGAAAAAAGGAAATACATTTGGCACTATTGCCTTCTCTTCTTACGGAGCTTTTTGGCTTTCGTTGGTTTGTTTGATGATATTGCCTAAAATGGGAATTGCAGAAGCTCCTGCAAAAATAGCAATGGCTTATTATCTTGGGGTTTGGGGTTTGTTTTCTTTATTCTTATTCATTGGCACGCTAAAACTTAACCGTGCCTTACAAGTAGTATTTGGAACACTGGTTATATTATTTGCTTTGCTGGCAATTGCCAATGCAACAGAATCGCACGAAATTCATATTATTGCAGGCTATGAAGGAATTATATGTGGCTTATCGGCATTATATGCCGCAATGGCTCAGGTGCTGAACGAAATTTATGGTAGAACAATAATGCCACTTGGGGTAGTGAAAAAATAGTATTTTAATACTAAGCCTCTACTTTTTCGCTTTTTCTGGTTCTTTTTCTCTCGGTTTCGTCAAGAATAATTTTGCGAAGGCGGAGAGAAGTTGGGGTAATTTCCAGGTATTCGTCTTCGGCAAGATATTCCATTGCTTCTTCTAAAGAAAATTTACGGGCAGGAATGATAAGCATCTTATCATCAGATCCCGAAGCACGCATATTCGATAGCTTCTTAGTGCGAATAACATTCACAACTAAATCATCCTGACGTATATGTTCGCCAATTACTTGTCCTGCATAAATTGGATCGTTAGGATCAATGAAGAATGTACCTCTATCTTGCAGCTTATCAATTGAATAAGCAATAGCTGTTCCCGTTTCCATGCTAATTAATGCACCATTGCGATGAACTGCCATTTCGCCTTTTACAGGTTCGTATCCTTTCAGACGATGTGCCATAATAGCTTCTCCTTCAGTTGCGGTTAACACTAAATTCCGTAAGCCCATCAAACCTCTTGAAGGAATTTCAAAATCCATCTGCACCCGTTCACCTTTTGCAACTATACTCATGATATCACCACGACGCATGGTTACCAAATCAATAACTTTACCTGAAACTTCTTTTGGCGAATTCACAGTAAGAATTTCCATTGGTTCGCATTTCACTCCATCAATTGTTTTGATAATCACTTTTGGTTGTCCAACCTGAAGTTCATATCCTTCGCGACGCATGGTTTCGATGAGAATAGATAAATGCAACACGCCTCTTCCAAAAACCAGATAGGCATCAGGAGAACCTGTTTCCTGAACTCTTAAAGCCAGATTTTTTTCTATTTCTAAAAACAATCGATCGCGTAAATGGCGTGAGGTGACAAACTTACCTTCCTTACCGAAGAAGGGAGAGTTGTTAATGGTAAAAAACATACTCATGGTTGGATTGTCAACCGTAATAGGGACAAGTAATTCAGGGTTTTCAAATTCGGCAATTGTATCGCCAATATCAAAATCTTCCAATCCCATCACTGCACAAATATCACCTGCATGTACAGGAAATTTAATTCTTTCTTTTCCCAATCCTTCGAAAAGATAAAGCTCTTTAATTTTTGATTTCAGAATAGTACCATCTCTTTTTACCAAAGAAACATTCATACCGGCAGCAATGGTTCCACGATGAATTCTGCCTACAGCAATTCTTCCCGTATAGGTTGAATAGTCCAATGAGGTAATCATCATTTGTAATCCGCCTTCACTTACTTTAGGGGCAGGGATATGTTCGATAATAGTATCTAATAAATAAGTTACATCTTCTGTTTCATTTTCCCAATGGTCTGACATCCAACCATGTTTTGATGAACCAAAAACGGTGGGAAAATCAAGTTGATCTTCAGATGCTCCTAAAGAGTGCATTAAATCAAATACCAATTCCTGAGTCCCTTCAGGATCACAATTTAATTTATCTACCTTATTTACAACAACAATAGGTTTCAAATTCAATTCAATGGCTTTTTCAAGTACAAAGCGTGTTTGAGGCATAGGTCCTTCAAAGGCATCTACCAGAAGCAGTACCCCATCAGCCATATTTAAAACTCTTTCAACTTCACCACCAAAGTCAGCATGGCCGGGGGTGTCGATGATATTAATTTTTACTCCTTTATATCTTACAGAAACATTTTTAGCAAGAATCGTAATTCCGCGTTCGCGTTCGAGGTCGTTACTGTCGAGTATGAGGTCTTTCACCTCTTGATTGTCGCGAAATAGTTTAACCTGATGCAGAATTCTGTCAACCAAGGTTGTTTTTCCATGGTCAACATGGGCAATAATAGCAATATTCCTGATTTCAGTCATAGAATGTATTTATATTTTAAGTTCGAACCGATTTAGGTTTTACAAATAATAAGTTGAATAATTTCGGAGATTATTTGCCGGGGAGAATCGAAAGAGTCAATTCAGTAAAACCGATTATAAACTGCAAAAGTACACATTTTTCCCGATTTAGAGCGTACAGGATTCATTTACTCTAAAACCCAGTAGATATTATCTGCTTTATATGCATAGATAATTGCAAATTATCCTGCGTTCAAAGCGGAAATGCAGTTCCCGATTAAAGCATCGCATATTTTTACATTTGGCACTCAGAAAGGGTTATTCCCAAAATTCATTTTTAAAAATATTTCCGATACATTTTTAATGTTCATTATTATTTTCCCTCCAAAATACAGCAAAAATATCCCCTCAGAAAACCATCCTTTTCCTTCCAAAATCCCCTAAAATCGCACCATTATGATCACCTTTTCAAGTTTTACTTACATTTAATTTTAATTTAGTATCAGGAAATTAAGATTTAATATCACTAAATTAAAATATATTGACAGTAAATTTAAAGTTAGTAGCTATTTTTCTTTTCTTATTGTTAGTAAATCTAAATTAAATGTCCATAAATCTTTGGTCCTGTACATACTATTTAGATTTTCTGTTCTTAAATCTTTTTTGTGGGATAGGAAATTTAGATTTGTGGTCAACAAATCAAGATACTATGACCACAAATCTAGAAAACTTGTCATGAAATTCAGAAAACATGTCATGAAATCAAAAAAATATGTCAATAAATCTAGATTTATTGACATATTTTTGTCTTGGTAATTAACTTGAATTCAGCACCATACAGAACATTTACTTTATTTTAACATTTCAAATGATGAAAATATCACTGATTTGAGGAGGCTTATATGTAGGTATCATTCAAAAATATTAAGGCAATTAAAAGCAGCCAAAAACAAAAGTCGGCAATCTGCAATTACCCAAATGTGTGAATTTTGGTTTTGCTGGCTGCCGACTGTAGACTGCCGACTTTTAATGGTTCTATAACGATTTGTATGGGTAAATAGAAATGAATACCTTTGCCTTTAAA
>JBAWXL010000366.1:0-3637 GCA_037144095.1 Bacteroidota bacterium | reverse complement strand
TGACGAGAGTTGAACTCGTGACCCCTTCCTTACCAAGGAAGTGCTCTACCTCTGAGCTACATCGGCTTTTATGAGCGGAAGACGGGGCTCGAACCCGCCACCTAAAGCTTGGAAGGCTTTCGCTCTACCAAATGAGCTACTTCCGCATTTTGTGGGGAGAGGAGGATTCGAACCTCCGAAGGCTGCGCCAACAGATTTACAGTCTGTCCCATTTGACCGCTCTGGTATCTCCCCAAAATTCAAAAAAAGAGCCGATGGAGGGATTCGAACCCCCGACCAGCTGATTACAAATCAGCTGCTCTGGCCAACTGAGCTACATCGGCTATTAATTAAGTACAATTCTTCTTAAACACCTATATTTCAGAGATATATTTTAAAAAGATCATACTTCTAATAAAACGTCTGCAAAGGTATATAAGTTTTTTAAATAAACAATAGTTTTCTTGAATATTTTTTATATTCCTTTGATTTTTTCTTTGTGCTTCAAAAGTTGTTTCTTCAAAGCATCAATAGCTGAATCAATTGATTCTTCAAAAGATTTAGTTTCCTTTTTTGCAAAAAGATCATTTCCTCTTATGATTAACCTAATCTCAGCAATTTTATTTTGAGTTTTTTCGTTGCTGTCTAATCGAAGAGTAACTTCACTTCCAATAATACCATCGTGAATGGAACCTAATTTACCAATCTTTTCTTGAATAAAGTCTTCAAGTTTCTTGTCAGTTTTAAATTTTACAGCATTAATATTAATATTCATTTTATCCTCCTTTTAATTATGCCCTTGGATGGGCTTGTTTATATGTGTTTTTTAACTTAATAATTGTATTATGTGTATATATTTGAGTTGCAGCCAAACTAGTGTGTCCTAGTATTTCTTTTATGGCATTAATATCAGCCCCATTATCTAACATGTGAGTAGCAAATGTGTGCCTCAATACATGCGGGCTTTTCTTATCAATAGTCGTAATCAGCTCAATATATTTATAAACAATTCTATAGATCATTTTCGGATACACATTATTTCCCTTGTAGGTAACAAAAAACAATTTACTAAGTTCATTTTTTGGAAACAATTTTTCTTTTTCATTTAAGTACTCTTTGCAAAGAATATTCAAATGAAAACTTAATGGGATAATTCTTTCCTTTTTTCTTTTTCCTAAAACTTTAATGGTAGATTGTTGATAGTCGAAATCTAATGTTTTCAATTTTATTAGTTCAGATAATCTGATACCTGTTCCATAAAATAATTCAAGAATTAACGTGTCTCGAAGCTTTTCGAATTCAGATCCAAAGGTAATCTTAGAAAACAATGTTTCCATATTTGACTTTTCAATAAAAAAAGGAAGTCGTTTTGATGTTTTCGGTGAAAATACTTTTTGCAACGGGTTTGTTTGAATAACTCCTTTCTTTATTAAATACTTGAAATAAGTTTTTAAAGCAGAAATCTTTCTATTTACGCTTTTAGGGTTTACTTTTTTGTCTAGCATGTCAATTACCCATGAACGTATTATTTCAGAAGATATCTCTTCAACTTTCAGAATACTATAATTGTTTTTAACATAAGAAAACATTTGCTCAATATCAATCCGATAAGCAATAATTGTATGATCAGAAAAATTTTTTTCGAATTGTAAATGGAGTAAAAATTCTTCTTTCATCACAAGAAAAATTTGCTAGACTGAGTAACTAAAAAACATATTTGAATACGAAGTAGTTAACTCTGTAAGCAAATTTGAGTAATATAAAATGTTTTATTTGTTATCTTCCTGTCCTTGAATGAGCTGCTGAATGTAAACAGCTTTCAATCTGGTCATTCTTTTAACTACAGATGGCTTAGTGAACTTCTGTCTTTCACGTAATTCTTTTACAGTTCCGGTTTTTTCGAACTTTCTTTTTAATTTTTTTAATGCTTTATCGATATTTTCACCTTCTTTAATAGGAACTATAATCATAAAAATGCGTATTTTTGTTAGTTATTATATTTATGTTAATTTCAATTTTCTTTGAAGGCTGCAAAGTTAAAATTATATTTCTGATTGACAAGTACTTTTTATTATTTTTATCCAAACTTTTAATTTAAGGTCAATCGGTCGTATTTTTAATTTTATCGAGGCAACCTTTTAGAATTAAAATGTGTCTAATGAAAAACGATTTATTTACGCCTTTAAAATTAAAAATATCAATGTTTAAGAAGAAAACAATTATCTTTTCTATCGTGTTTTTGTTAACTATTTCTACATCCTTTTGCCAGAGCCATAAAAAAGTTTTATTTTTGGGGAATAGTTATACTTATGTGAATAATTTACCGCAATTAGTTCGTGATGTTGCGTTTTCGGCTGGCGATACTGTCATTTTTGACAGCAATTCTCCAGGTGGTTATACCCTTCAGGGACATTCAAGTGATACAACAACTATTTCTAAAATCATTAGTGGTGGATGGGATTTTGTAGTACTTCAGGAACAAAGCCAGATGCCTAGTTTTCCCCTTTCACAAGTACAAACGGATGTGTTTCCATTTGCGTATTTACTTGATAGCTTAATTAATGCAAATAATCCTTGTGCTGAAACAGTTTTCTACATGACTTGGGGTCGCAAAAATGGCGATGCAAGCAATTGTGCTTCATGGCCTCCCGTCTGTACATATCAGGGAATGGACAGTTTGTTAAAACTCCGTTATTGCATGATGGCTAATGATAATCATGCTATCCTGTCACCAGTGGGTGCAGTTTTTCATTACATTCGTGATAATTATCCTTCTATTGAATTGTATCAAGCAGATGAAAGTCATCCTTCAGCGGCAGGGTCTTTTGCTGCTGCATGTTGTTTTTATACCAGTTTGTTTCGTAAAAATCCTTCTTTAATTAGTTATTCTTATTCGATGGATAGCACTATCATTTCACAAATTATTCAATCAGTGAAATTAGTGGTCTTTGATAGTTTGTTAAATTGGAATATAGGCTTATTTGATCTGAAAGCCCAGTTTGACTTTACCGCAATGGAGCAAAATGTTCAGTTTAATAATTTTTCAGTTTCTGCAGAAAGTTATTATTGGGATTTTGGGGATGGGACCAATTCAACTCAAAATAATCCCATACATTATTATGTCAATTCAGGAACCTATTCTGTTTTACTTAAGGTCTATCATTGTAATCAAATGGATAGCATTAGACAAAATTTGATAGTTATACCAGAGTTTGTTGATAATGAGAAGGGAAATGTCAAGTTTAATTTATTTCCTAATCCTGTTAAAGATAAGCTGACTCTTTGTGCCCAAAATATGTTTTGTCCTAAAACAAAAGTTATTATTTGGGATGTAAGTGGACGAAAGGTGTTTGAGCAAATGGTGTCAGGTTATCAAACAAATGTTGATTTTGATTTAAGCGGGCTTTACAACGGAATATATTATATATCTGTTTGGGATAATAATCAATTATGTTTAACAAATAAAAAGTTAGTGTTGATAAAGTGAAATATAATTTTATTTGATTATGCACAATTATACCAGAGCGACATACTTTGGCGTGCTCATTGTTTTACTTTGCAATAAAAAACATGAATATAGTATTATTTTTTTCGAAGTTTACAGATGAAATTGCTTGTAAAGAACATTTTAGAGATGTCCGCATTAAACAAGGGGTAA
>JBAWXL010000365.1:0-3680 GCA_037144095.1 Bacteroidota bacterium | reverse complement strand
GTAAATCGATTTTCGGTGCAAAAGATAAATATACTTTGGATGGTAAATCGATTTTTGATGCAAAAGATAAATATACTTTGGATGGTAAATCGATTTTTCATCAAAAGTATTTAAATAAAATGGATGGTAAATTTTTTCCACATCAAAAAGGTTTATATAAAATGAAAAGAAAATTTATTTTCATCGCCAAACGGATTTATTGTACAATGTAAAAATGAAGTTTTTATTAATCATATACATACTCAGAATCAGCAGAATAAATAATTAAAAAGGATGAAACTAAGTCAATTAAACGAAACTTCATTGTTGTATTAATTCAGATGAAATTCAATAATAAAAAAAAGGACAATATGGCGTTTATGCGTAACCATAAAAGAAGATATTTTAAAAACTCAAATTCAGGAATTCACTTCATATTCGAATTTAATTTTGAAATCAAAAGTAGATTTTATATTTATTACTTTTGTAAAAAAATCTATTCAACAGAAAACATTATCTTCAATACAATGTAGATTTTTCAACTTTATACAATTAACAAACCTTCATAAAATCAAACCATGATAGGAAACTACAAGATCATAACCCTTTGCGGAAGTACAAAATTTAAAGATGTGTTTATGGCTGAACAGAAACGACTGTCGTTAGAAGGGAATATTGTCATTAGTGTGGGCTTGTTTGGGCATTCAGGCGATGCAGAAGTATGGTCCGAAGGTGTAAAAACCATGCTTGACGATATGCACAAACGCAAAATTGATTTAGCTGACGAAATTTTCGTAATTAATGTTGGTGGATATATAGGGCAATCCACTCGTAGCGAAATTGAATATGCTCTTGCTACTAAGAAAGGAGTAAAATATTTGGTGCCAATTGCATAGAACTTGATTATAGTAGATTTATTTTATCTTTTCAAATGCCAATAATCTTTTATAAATCTTTCAGCTTATAATATTTCTATTTTCTTACAAGGAATCACTATAAAACTTGACCTATTACTTACTTCAAAAATCAAAAATCGTTGATTTTATTTCTTAAATCAATTAAAAAATAAATATTCCTTTATTGGATTTTAGATAATAAATCCACCCCCTACCACATCATCCCCTTCATACAAAACTGCTGACTGTCCGGGAGCGATTGCCGTAACATTTTCGTCAAACTGAAGCTGAATCGTATCGTCCAATATTTTTGCAATAGCCATTGTACCCTTATCTTTATAGCGAATCTTAGCTAACACACGTTTGCCATCAGGCAAAGCAGCATATTTAACCGGATTATAATTTTTGAGAAATAAAGAACGGCTTAATAAATCGTCTTTTGTGCCAATATACACCTTGTTTTCAATTGAATCAATCTTAGTAACAAAAGCCGGAAACCCCAAAGCAATGCCCAAACCCTTGCGCTGGCCAATGGTATAATAGGGAAACCCCTGATGTTTGCCAATTACTTTGCCATCGTTAAATACATAATCGCCCTCACCAATTTTTTTATCAATATCGGGAATCCGAAACTTCAAAAAGTCGCGATAATTGTTATCAGGAACAAAACAAATCTCGTAGCTTTCACGTTTTTCTGCAATTTCATTTAATCCATATGATCTTGCTATCTCTCTGATCTTATCTTTCGTAAAACTACCTAAAGGAAATAAAGTTCTTGCAAGGTTTTCCTGCGATAAACCCCATAAAACATAAGATTGATCTTTGTTTTCGTCCTTCCCTTTTGACAAAACATACCTTTCGTTTTCTAAACGAACATTGGCATAATGCCCTGTAGCGATATATTGACACTGAAGTTGATCGGCTTTCTTTAATAAAGCACTCCATTTCACATGTGTATTGCACAGTACGCAAGGATTGGGAGTTCTACCATGCATATATTCATCAGTGAAATCGCTGATAATATGTTCTTCAAATTCGCTACGCAAATCAAGTATGAAATGAGGGAAACTCATGTTAACTGCTACCAAGCGGGCATCATTAATTGAATCAAGACTGCAACAACCACTTTGGGAAGTCTTACTCACAGTGGAATCATAATCATAGGTTTTCATAGTAATACCCACAAGGTCATAACCTTGCTCCTGAAGCATTATGGCAGCCACCGTACTATCAATTCCTCCACTCATCGCCACCAAAACGCGGGCTTTCTTTTCCATAAACAATTGCTACTTATAATTCCACGATCTAATCACAGCTGATTTCTCTTCATCCACGATGGCTTCAATCTCGCATGTAGGTTTCAAATTGACTTTCATTTGCTTTGCCGTATAATTCTCAGTCGATTGAATGGCATCAAGTTTTATGATCATGTTTTCATTAATGCGAAAGAACTTTTGAGTTCCAAGAATCTCTTCCATTTCATCCAAACTATTGTCGATTGTTGTTTTAACAGCATTCTTATTAATCATTATTATGCTTCCTTCTTTCGAATAAAAATAAGCAATAGAGTCAACAGCAACCGGATAATTTTTATTATTACCGTTGGAAACAAAAATTTTCTCTTCAATTAATTTATTGTTCGAATATTTTTCCATGCGTTTATTAAGGCCATTTTCTTTAAAATACATCCAAACACCATCTTTCTTACCATTAACATAAGTCCCTGAAATCATTGTTTTTCCTGAGGAATAAAAATGTTTGAATAATCCATTTAAAACATTATTCTTATAAATGGATTTTGATTTAATAGCTTCATTTGCATAATATTCAATCCACTCTCCTTCTTTATCGTCACTCTTATAATTTAGTATTTGAAGCAATTTACCACTCGGATAATAGGTTTTCCATTGCCCGTTCTTTACTCCTTTTATATAGTTTTCTTCAGCCACCAAAGTGTCCGAATCATTAAAATATGACCAAATGCTGTCCTTTTTCTGCTTCCAATACATCCCTGTCGACATTTTTTTGCCTTCGGGGTAATAAGTTATTGTACGCGAAATATCTCCATTATTAGAATATACAGCCAGAGTTTGTAATTTCTTATCAGGATAATAATATCTGAATTCACCATAAGGTTTATTATCTTTAAATTGTCCTTCATACTTAAGAATCTTATTCTCATACTTCTTCCATTTCCCTTGTCTCATCCCTTTCATATCTACCACATTGGTATCAGAAGGATTTGTCTGAGCAATTGAATTAAAGACTAATAAAGAAAGCACAATTGTAAATAATGGAACTAATTTCATGAGTTTTTTTATTTAAATAACGTGTAAGGGTTGGAATTATTATTTTCCAAAATGGAAGCAAAATCATATAGGCTATCGAACATGGAATCAATTACGTTTGAATTATTCCTTGCCATGTTAATATCCTGATTGATAAGAACTGTTCTCATCTTCAATTTCTTGCCAAACAGCATATCATTCAGGGTATCCCCAACCATAATGGATTTCGAAAACTGAATTTCAGGGAATTGTTTTCTTGCTTTCAGTGCTAGCCCAATATTTGGTTTTCGACAAAGGCAAAGTTCGGTATATAGGTGAGGGCAAAAGAAAACAGCATCCACCTTCCCTCCTTTTTCAACAATTTGTTGAAGCATGTGTTTATGAATATTATTTACATCTTTTTCAGACATCAATCCCTTGCCAATTCCCTGTTGATTGGTAATGACAAAAATCTTTTCAAAATGCTTGGACAAGATTGAAATGGCTTCTAAGGCTCTGTGTTCAAATACAAATCCTT
>JBAWXL010000364.1:0-3698 GCA_037144095.1 Bacteroidota bacterium | reverse complement strand
CAATAATCCAAATATGCAAGGCAACGGATGTGGTTTTCAAAAAAACATTATGTCTTTAGCTGGCAGGAACCCTGGCACTGCTATGCCTAAATTTGTTTCCAATTTTTTGGTGAATGATACTTCCTCCATTTGTACACTTATTGGAATCCAAGAATCCAAGAACGAAAATGCTTTATTAATATATCCAAATCCTGCAAATGAAAATGTTTTTATTAAAGCAGATAATGCAATAAAACAAATAAAGATAACGGATTTAATAGGGATAACAATTTTTAAAGATGATAATTTCACAGGAAAGGAAATTATAAATTGTCAATCATTTACAAATGGCATTTATTTAATTCAACTAACAACAACAACAAATAAATCATTAACAACAAAAATAATAATAAATCATTAAAAAACAAATAAAAATGAAAAAAATAATACTTAAATTGATGTTTGCAATGATAATAGCATTGGGCATCGCAACAAAAACACAAGGGCAATGGATTACAACTGGGCCTGCATTAAATGTATTTGCACAACCAGATAATACTGTTCCTATAGCCAATTGGACCCGTTCAATAGGAATAGGTTATTTTAATACAGCGGGAACGTATCCTCTGTCATTTTTGCATATTAATACAAGAGGGATGGTGCTGCCAGGAAATCTTTCAATAACAAGTTTTGGTGAAGTTTTTCGCACTGATTGCCCTGCTTTGAATTCAACAAACTACCCTGCAAATGCATGGAGAATGTTTACTGATAGCATAGAAATAGGAGGTTTGTTTAATTATTATAGCGCAACAAATCCGTATGATTTTACGATTCAATCATCATATACAAATGCGAGATTATTATTTAATGCTGGCGGTGCGAAACCACACATGCAAATATTAGGTAGCAATGGATTTGTTGGGATTGGGAATTATAACTTTTTTATGCCAGACAACAAACTTGATGTTGATTCGGGTGATATTGATGTGAATCAACCAGTGAATTGTTATATGATTGGGGATAGTGCAGTTTTGCATTATCGAGGTGATGCTACTTATACGAGTCCATCTGTTACAAATATTTTTGTAGGCGTGGGTGCAGGGCAGCATAATACTACAGGAATAGAGAATACTTGTGTCGGGTATCAAGCAGGTTATTCAAATGCAATTGAGCCAGACGAGACTTTTATTGGATACAAAGCCGGATATAACACCCATTCGGGAATTGGAAATACTTTTGTGGGTTCGGAAGCAGGTTTTATAAACAATACAGGCGTAGGAAATGTTTTTGTGGGAGTGAAAGCAGGGTTTAGCAATGTTAGAACAACAGGGACTGAAGGTTCGTATAATACCATTGTTGGTAATTTAGCTGGAGAGAAAAATACAACCGGAATGTTTAATTGTTTTTATGGCAAACATGCAGGCTGGGATAATCAATCGGGGGTTGGTAATGTATATGTTGGAGATCATTGCGGTACGAATTCTGTTTCGACGTTTCATAACACATTTATTGGACTTGTAAGCGGAGAATTTAACACAGGTAATGAAAACACTATGTGTGGATTTAACTCCGGGCATAATAATCATGGTAATAGAAATATATTATTCGGATGGAATGCAGGATTAAATAATACAGGCGATACCAATGTTATAATAGGTCCTTCAGCAGGTGTATTTAATAAAGGTAATTTAAACATCATAACAGGAAAATGGGCTGGATTAAATAATACGGGAGACACAAATGTGATGTCGGGTTTAGCAAGTGGTTTTTATAATAAAGGGAATTTGAATTGCTTTTATGGAGCCGCTTCGGGCTTTGCTAATTATGGTGATTCTAATACCTATATTGGATATAGAGCGCATGTGGCAGCGACAGGTTTTCATAACACAACCGCTTTGGGAGCAAACACTGAGGTAACAGCAAATAATACGATGATACTTGGGGATAATACAATTAATGTAGGAATTGGTTTGTCGGGCGATCCTTTTGCTCCTCAAAGTAAGCTTGAAATTAATTATTCTGTACCAAATGACTTTACAGCACCAAATATTTATGGGGGTACTGGTTTTAGCGGATTGCAATTTCGCGATTTGACTGCCGACTCGCATCCCATACCCTATAATCCGGGGAAAGGTGTACTATCTGTTGATAAATTTGGCGTCGTTATTTATGTGCCTGATTTTAAAGATATAGGCTTTGGGTTACCGTGTCCGGCAGTTGGTACTGATCCCCTTTGGGAAATGCCTTCTGATTGGCGTGTAGGATTAAACGGAAATAAACTTGTTTTTTCTGATGGTCCAAATTATAATAGTAATTCAAATCATATAGGAATTGGATATGATTGCAATGAAGATTTATTGGGCAAACTTAGCGTAAGGGAAAAAGATATTAACACAGCCCTTAATTTAAGTTTAGCAGGATATTTTATTTCTATTGCCGATTCAACTAAAGCCATAGGAGTTTGTGGAATGGCTATTGATAATATAGATGGAATAGTTAGCTATGGTGTAGCAGGTTTTGCAGCAAAAGCAGAGACAAATATAGGAGTTGTAGGGATGGCTTCCGGGGATACGGTTGGTACTTATAATATAGGTGTTGCAGGAATTGCTTTTGGAGATTCGAGTAATAACATTTATAATATAGGAGTTTATGGTCAATCTTTTCCTTTGGATGATGCTACAGCAATTAATAAAAATTGGGCAGGTTATTTTAATGGTGCTTTATATGCAAGTTCATCATGGTTGACATCAGATTCAATATTCAAAACAAATGTTACCCCGATTACTAATAGCTTGGAAAAGATAAAGGAATTGAAGCCTGTAAGTTTTTTGTTTAACAGAGATATGGGAAATGGACTAGGGGTGAGTTTACCTGATAGGGAACAATATGGATTTTTGGCACAAAACGTTTCCACTGTATTTCTAGAATTAGTTGCTGAAGTTACGAAACCTCCACAATATGATGGTTTTGGCATTGAAACCCATCCTGCATTTTCGTTTAAGGCATTAAATTATAATGCTTTTATTGGGATTTTGACACAAGGAGTGAAAGAATTGGATTCAATGAATACTGTTTTGACGCATAAAATGGATTCAACGAATACAGCTTTAACGCATAAATTGGATTCAATAAATACTGTTTTACTGCATAAAAATGATAGTTTACGCAATGTATTAAATTTATTGAACAATAGGCTTGATCAAATTGAAAACCGTTTGGAGGATTGTTGTAAAGCATCGAGTGGCGGCGGACCTGGACATAGTATGATGACTAACCCAAGTGGCGCAAATACCGCAGAGATAGAATTGGAAAATATACAGTCAATCGTTCTTGATCAAAATGTACCAAATCCTTTCGCTGAAAGCACTGTGATTACTTATTTTATACCTGACAACATCAATTATTCACAAATAGTGTTTACGGATAACTACGGCAGAATTATGAAAACTGTTGATATAAAAATATCAGGCAATGGTATGATAAAAGTTTATGCAGCGAATTTGAGTAGCGGCACTTATACATACAGTTTGATGGTGGACGGAAAAGTAGTGGAAACGAAAAAGATGATGTGTGTGAAATAGTTTATGCTGATTTTTGGAAAAGAAAAAACCTCGAAGTGTCGGGGTTTTTTTTAGAATGTAAATATTTGAACCAGAAGATAGCCCGTTGGCAGGAGCGCCAAGGATGGAAGCGGCTAGCCCACAGCGGCGCTTATTCGC
>JBAWXL010000363.1:0-3712 GCA_037144095.1 Bacteroidota bacterium | reverse complement strand
CCAAACGAAATGACAGAGGCTGAAAAGAAAGCCTGGATTGCATCCGTTGAATTTATCAACGAACGCCTCAATGGTAATGACCGTATTGAAAAACAGACCTCTAAAGTTGCAGGGAGATTATAACCATGTTGACCAAACGAGAAGAGCAGATTGTAGAATTGACCGCTTGGGGTGCAAGTGCAAAAGAAGTAGCTGAATTTCTTCACGTATCAACAGTGACAATTCAAAATCATTTGCACAATGTAAAAGAGAAGCTACACCTGCAAAAGGCCACAGAGATAGGCGCGTACTTCTTTTGTCTAAAATTCAATATCTCAATGGATTTAAACCCAATGAAACGACAAATCGGAAGCATGGCAATGATTCTACTGATAGCCTTTGAGCTATTCAATTACAACGGTTCTGATTTCAGAGCTAGAAGAGTGAAAATAGGGCGAAAAAGTAAAACGGAACAATACGCAGAACTATGAATGTAATACTTGACATAAGCAACAAACGGTGGTTTGCAGAAAAAGAAGCAGTGGTTTATACTAGCTTTTCCACTGAAACACTCCGGGAAGCCCGGGACTTGAATCAACTTCCATTTCGCAAAAAAGGCTCTAAAATAATCTACGAAAAGAAAGATTTAGACGCATATATGGAAAGCCTGGAGTTACACAAAGATGGTAGAATAAGAACTTATAAAAAACGTACAGCATGAGTTACAACACAAATTTTGACACAGCAAACAACCGAATGGAGCATGATTTCGGTAACGGTAATTTGGTAATAGTTGATTTCAATCAAAACAGACTATTCAAACTCCATAATGGAGATGTAAAAGAGCATTTCAGTATCAAAGGGATGCTTTTGGAAACCTACGCTAAAATACTGGCAAACATTGAAAAATCATTCTAATGGAAACCCAACTATTACTTTTTGAAACCCCAACCCCTGAAAGCAAGCTAAAGCAGGGACAACCCCGAACACCTGATGGCGAATGGGTGAGTGCAAAAATTGCAACTAAGTACGACAAGAAGATGAATTCACTCAGGGAAACAATCAGATACTTTGCAAGCCTAAACGCTTTTGTAATCAGAGAAAATGAAAGTTTGAAACAACAAATAAAACAACTTAAAAATTAAAACAACAAATTAGTATGAGAACCACAGAGCAAATCAAAGAAAAGCTTACTAAGGTTGAAAAAGAAATTAAGCGAATAAGCGATATTTCGGTTGATGCCAGCCTATCAGAACCATACGTTTCAAAAGGCGGAAACCAACACCCCGAATGGAGCTATGACGATGCAATGACTTCTTTCGTAGCCCAAAGACTAATCCTAGAATGGGTTTTATCAATGAAATAACTTTTTAAAAACAACAATTAAAAATTTGACACAATGAGTTTAATTAGAAAGCCTTACGAGCTAAACGTACAAACAAGAATTAAAGCCCTGATCTACGGACAGGCAGGTATGGGAAAAACAACCCTAGCATTGAGCGCACCCAAACCGCTTTTGCTAGATTTCGACAAAGGTGTTCACCGCGTGAATTACGGGCATCAAATGGACACCGTACAGGTTGAAAGTTGGATGGATTGTGAGAACGTACTCAACGAAGATTTAAGCGCATTCGACACGCTAATCATTGACACTGGAGCAAAGATGTTGGACTTCATGAGTGAGGATATTATCAGACGCAATCCAAAAATGGGAAAATCAAACGGAGCTCTTACACTTCAGGGATTTGGCGAACGCAAAGGAATGTTCAGACAGTTTGTGAAGTCAGTAATGACTAAAAACAAACATTTGATTTTTATTGCACACCGTGACACCCAAAAAAATGGAGATGATATTCGCTACGTTCCCATGTTCGGTGGTAGTTCCTATGATGATTTGGTTACAGAACTTGATTTGGTTGGGTACTTGGAAGCGGATGGACGAAAAAGAAAAATAACCTTCGACCCAACAGACCGCAACGATGGGAAGAATACCTGTAATCTTCCTGCAAGCATGGAATTGCCATTAGTGGTTGACGCTTCAGGAACGGCACTTCAAAACACTTTCCTACAAACATCGGTAATTGAACCATACATCGCAAATCTTCAAAAGCGTGTCGAGATTGCAGCCAAATTCAATGCTGTAATGGGAGAGCTAAATGAGCAAATAATGCTTATCACGGATGATTTATCAGCAAACGAATTCGTTGGAAGGATTGATAAGTTTGAACACGTTGCTAACTCCAGGGCCATTGCTGCAAATCTAGCCCACAATAAAGCTATCTCGCTAGGTTTGAAATTCAATAAGGAAATCAAGGGTTATGAAAAAGTACAACTTCAAAATTCATTAGTATGAACACAGAAATAAAAAAAATAGACATTCAAGAAAAAGACCTTGAATTGGTAGTAAGCGAGAAAACGCTTGGTAGTTTAACCACAAATGCAAAACAAATAAAAGCATTGGTTGAGCAACAAAAAACAGTAACATATACCGCGCCTGTAATACCTACTCAACAACCCGAATCAACGACTTTAACGAGAGCTTTCAAAGTGACTGCTAGCAAAGAATTGATAATTGAATTAGGGGACTTCATGAACCAAAAAGGAATCATTTTCGAAAAAATTGAGTTATGAAAAAGCCGCTTAATTATCGCTTTTACGCAACACTTTTAGATAAATATCAGAGCTACTTATTCAGCTCTGATATTTACAACGAATTCTGGGGCTACAGCGAAGACCCGGAGTTCACAGAAGATGAGTTTGAGGAAAAGCAAAAACAATCGCTGATTGATGCTATCAACAGAGTTCCTTTTGATAGTGAAGCCGCTGACCGTGGAACTGCATTCAATGAGGTTATCGATTGCATAATTATGAACTGCAAATCCGAAAAAATGGATATCACATCCGACAAAGAAAATGGATTGATTAAAGTTTTTTTTAGAGAACGAGAATTCATTTTCCCAATTGCTCTTTGCCTTGAATTTTCGAATTACTACAAAGGTGCAATCCCACAGGTTTATTGTGAATCTCCAATTGAAACAAGGTTTGGAAACGTACTTCTTTACGGATACATTGATGAATTAATGCCATTCAAAGTTTGCGACATAAAGACTTCAAGTAAGTATTCAGCAGGAAAATTCAAACGCAACTGGCAACACATAGTTTATCCATACTGCCTGAATCAACAGGGAAACGATGTGAGCGACTTCGAATACAATGTAGCTGTAATTGCTGAAAGAAGCTATTCAACATTCACTGAGCACTACGCCTACGTTCCTGAGCGTGACAATAAACGACTGGTTGAGCATTGCGAAAAGCTAATTGAGTTTATCGAACTCAACAAAGACCAAATCACTGATAAGAAAATTTTCAATCAATACTAACAACAACAAATTATGAATTTCGAAGAATTTAAACAAGAAATCCTTGACAGAGCCAAAAAGGCTAACGCTTGCAAAAGTCAGTATCAAAGAGCTGCAGAAGCAACAACCATCGATGAACTAATCGAAGTACTGAAAGACAATATCAATTTTGCTAAAGACAATGACATTTTATCCATTGAATTGAGCAAACAGTATGAACGCCCTGAATTATTAAATGTCGGTAAAGAGAATGCCGGATTTTTCAACAGTGGCGACCTAAACAGTGGCGACCGAAACAGTGGCGACCGAACCAGTGACGACCAAAAACGTGGCCGCCGAACGAATGCCGACCGCAGCAGTGGAGACCGAAACAG
>JBAWXL010000362.1:0-3726 GCA_037144095.1 Bacteroidota bacterium | reverse complement strand
CTCAGGTTGCATAAAACAAGACTTAAATATGCAACCTGAGATCTCAGGTTGCATAAAACAAGACTTAAATACGCAACCTGAAATCTCAGGTTGCATAAAACAAGACTTAAATATGCAACCTGAGATCTCAGGTTGCATATATCAAAGTTTATTGTTAATTTTTATTTTCTTTAAACTAAAGTATTAAAGTCTGCATTTGGCATAATCTAATTGGAATTTTAGGGTTTTATATTTGAATTATATATGCAGATAAAAATAAAAAGGCTCAAAATCATGCAAAAAACAAAAGTTAGTTGAGTTGTTAATTTTACATTGATCAACAGGTAACTTGCAATAATTCGCCCGTAGCAAGCAGAATTACCCACAATATCTTGATGTTGCAAATTGCTTAATCACCAACATCCATGTAAAATGCTTTATTTAAAATTAAGTTTTTTGTGAAAATACCACGAAATCAAATAAAGCAGCCCCGGAAGAGCAAACGAAAGAATGGGCAAAGCGATTTTTCCTCTGAAAGCAATCATCAAAAAATGGGTAAGCATAATCACCACATTGATGGTTCCACCAATGGCTTCCCATTTGAAAGCCGCAAGAGTTGCCAGCATGGCGATGGCCCATGTGCCGAGAATCACATAATCGAATGTCGAAATCTCAATTGCGTTTTCCGACTCGCTTAGGCTTTCGCCAATAAAAATAAATAGAAAAAAGGCAATAAAAAGTAAGGAAAAAATTCGGGCAGACCAGCGAATAGCTGTTAGCCAAATAGGTTTTTGATTCATAAAAATTCTGCTGTTTAAAATAATTTGAAACAAAGATATAAAAAAAATCGCAATTGCAAATTTGCTTCCCTATTGGGTTTTGTTGCAAAATGAAAAAATATTTTTTTGACATCTATCCCCATATTCAATAAAATATTTAATTTTACTCCATCTTAATCATCAAATTCAAATATCATGAACAAAAAATTCTACAAAAACCCCGGCGCCATTGCAGCCTTCATCCTCTTTATCGGGTTTTTTATTTTGCCGTTTTTCACCATTATGGGATTTTCTGCCACCGGATTTAAAGTTTTTAAAGAGCTTAAGGGACAAAGTTTTCTGCTGATTCTCATCCCCCTTGCATCAGCTTATATTATTTATGCCGCTTATGCCGGCGAAAAAAAGTTTGTTGTCATTGCTAAATGGGCACTATTGATTTTGTCGTTCTGGTTTATCATTCATATCGGTCTGTTAGCCGAAAAGCATAGCTTTAACTTTGTAGGTTTTGGTTTATGGCTCGATTTTGTCACCTCTATTTTATTACTTTTCGAAGCCAAGATCACGGCTTTAATATGCAAACCCAAAATTGATGACAATTCTACGAATCTATAATATTAAACTTTTTCCGCTACTTCCCTTTGAACTAAGGCAATTACCAGGATTAGTCGGAGCTGCATTGATTATTTGGGGAACATTTGTTAAAATGTTTTCAATCCCAATCCTTGGAAATATATGCTATTGGAATCATGCAAGTTTGGATGGCAAACTGATGCTTTTCACAGGTATACTGGCCATCTTGCTCACGCTGTTCAAACAATCGAAATGGCTGTGGCTAACCGCCTCATTCGCCATTTTATTAATAATCCATACTTTCTATATTACCTATATCGAAATATTAAAGTTCAAAGAAATGATGGATATGATGGGAAAAAGCCCGTCAATCTCATCTGTTTCCATAAAACCTTCCATCGAAATGGGATTAGGGTTGGTGTTTCTGTTGCTTGGAATTATTTTTATGATACTGGGCTGCACGCTTCGCAAGACATTATTGCCAAAGATTATGCATTGATTTAGAAGCATTCAGCTTTACTTTCTGAAGCTAAATTCAAATTTGCAACAAAGATTAATCATAATTTTAACTTCTATTAAGTAGAATAATATTATTTTTACCGATTCTAAATAAGATAAAATGAACGTCACAGAGGAGCAGGTAAAATCAGCATTAAGTCATGTTTTCGATCCCGATTTGCACAAGGATTTGATTACGCTGAAAATGATTGAAAATATTAAAATTGAAAAAAATACAATTCAATTCGATTTGGTGTTGACCACTCCGGCTTGTCCGATGAAATCGCGCATGAAGCAAGATTGCGAACTGGCAATCCACAATTATATTGATCCGGAAGTGGAAGTGATTGTGAATTTTTCGTCAAATGTTACCAGCAAACGACATCTATCGAAGGATGAAATTCTGCCCACCATAAAAAACATCATAGCTGTTGCCTCAGGAAAAGGAGGCGTCGGGAAATCAACCATTGCTGTGAACCTTGCTTTACAACTATCAAAAGCAGGTGCTAAAGTTGCCTTGGTGGATGCCGACATCTATGGCCCATCTTTGCCCCTGATGTTTGGTTTAGAAGATGTGAAACCCGAAGTGATTGAACGCGATGGGAAACAAGTAATAATCCCCATCGAAAAGTTTGGAATTAAAGTGCAATCCATTGGGTTTTTTGTATCGAAAGATCAGGCACTGATTTGGAGAGGACCTATGGCATCCAATGCCATGAAGCAAATGTTTACCGATACTCAATGGGGTGAAATAGATTATATGGTCGTAGATTTACCTCCCGGAACGGGTGATATACACCTGACAATGGTTCAGGATTTGCCTGTAACCGGAGCCGTAATCGTCACAACTCCAAGCAAACTTGCCTTGGCAGATGTAAAAAAAGCCATTTCAATGTTTCAAACCGAAAAAATCTCTATCCCAATATTGGGAATTGTTGAGAACATGACGTACTTTGCTCCGGCAGAGTTTCCTGATAAAAAATATTATATATTCGGGCAAGATGGAGGAAAGCTGTTAGCTGAAGAACTACATCTTGAACTGCTTTCACAAATACCTCTTGTGTTGGGTGTTACCGAATCAGTTGATTCAGGAAACCCAATCGTTTTAGATGAAAACTCACCTCTTTCTTCAATATTCAGCGAGTTGGCAAGCAAAGTTGCTCAACAAGCTGCAGTACATAATGCAAATAAAAATTAAAACATAATCAAATGACCATCGAACAAAACATCGAATTATCAAAAAAAGTAGAAGCTGTTATAGATCAAATCCGTCCTTATCTTCAATCAGATGGAGGTGACATATCATTTGTTGAACTCACCAACGAAATGGTAGTAAATGTAGAACTTCACGGAGCTTGTGGCTCATGCCCACATAGTGCCATGACACTTAAACATGGAGTTGAAGAAGCTATCAGAAAAGCTATACCCGAAATTCAATCGGTTGAAGCTGTGAATTTCATGTAATCATCAGCGAAAAAAGAAAATATTTTTTATTGATTCGGATGTTGATTAGCGTCTGTTGAATCCTAAAGTTTCAACAGAGCTTACATCAAACATCCTTCGTTTAGCAGAGTTTTCTCATTGATCATTAACTCTTGATTTTCTTTGTTGAAAATCAGGATAAGTATTTGGCAACGATGGGCATCCTTCTGCCCATTCCGAAAGCTTTGGGAGAAATACGTAAAGTAGGAGGCGATTGAAATCGCTTGTATTCGCTGGTGTTGACCAACTTTAATACACGCTGAACGGTGGTTTCGTCAAACCCTAAGGCTACGATTTCCTGTAAGCTTTTTCGTTTTTCGATATAATTGAATAAGATGTTATCAAGGATGTTGTAATCAGGAAGCGAGTCGGTATCAAACTGACCCGGGCGGAGCTCTGCCGAAGGAGGTTTTTCTAT
>JBAWXL010000361.1:0-3749 GCA_037144095.1 Bacteroidota bacterium | reverse complement strand
CTATTTACTATACCCAATTTTATTTCGTAGGGGCGAATGTTTCGGATTATCGGATATTTCTTTGAACAGGAGGGATACCATGAACTTATATGATCAGGATTTTTACCAGTGGACACAAGAACAGGCAAGCCTGTTGAAGATTGGAGCATTAAGCCAGTTGGATGTAGGGAACTTGATTGAAGAGGTAGAATCTATGGGTAAAAGCCAAAAGAAAGAGCTGATCAGTCGGCTGACCGTTTTGTTGATGCACCTTTTGAAATGGAATTATCAAACCGAACGAAGAAGCCGAAGTTGGGAGCTTACCATTAAGGCGCAACGGATTCAAATCAGAAGGCACATCTCAGAAAACCCATCTTTAAAAGCGATGCTGCTGAATGCTGTTGATCAGGCTTATGAAGTTGCAACAATTTCAGCGGCTGCTGAAACCGGACTACCTGAATCCGCGTTCCCGGATGCCTGCCCATACACCATCCAGCAGATCATGGGGGAATAAATCAGAAAAGTTCCCCACCCTCTACGTGATTGTACCCATTGCGGAAAGAACCACAAAATCCGTTAGAGCTGGCAAAAATTCAAGCTGTCTATACCGAAGAAGTCACAATAGATATAATCAACAAAAGTAAGGACTTGTTGAAATGGATCAAGATGCAGTTTTAAAAACCATTAGGCAATTCAAAAAATCATTGGAGTCAATCAACATTCGAAGCTATTTACAAAGCCTTTGCTCCCATTGAGCCGTTTGCATGATTAAAAAATATCCAATCACAAGTCAAATTTCAGAAAGTCTGCCATTAGTGGAAGCCTACCTGAGCAGAAGAAAGGATGTGGTGTTCGCCTATCTTTTTGGGAGTTTCGCCACAGGTAAAGTCCATCCGCTAAGCGATGTGGATATCGCAGTTTATCTTGATGGCTTGGATATATCTGAAAAAAGGCTGGAGATACTGGGACATTTAGCCGGAATTTTCAAAACCGACGAAATTGATCTGGTTGTTTTGAACACCGCCCCCCTCACCCTGAAAATGAAAATATTGCAATTTAGACGTGTGATCTCTGATAACCAGCCCTTCAAACGCCATATCTATGAATCGATCACCACAAGAAACTACATAGACTTCTCTATGCTCGAAATGCGTATGCTGGAAAGGCGGTTTTTACATGGTTGATAAAATTCTTGTTTTAAGAAAACTGGCGGATATTGAAGAATACCTGTTCCAAATCAGGGAATATTCGGCCATTTCAATCACCGATTATTCTGCAGACTGGAAAATTCAGCGTATTATTGAACGGACCCTTCAAATTATGATTGAAACTTGTCTCGATATTGCAGGCCATATCATCGCTGACCAACGGTATCGCGTGTCGGATAATTATGCCGACATGTTTAGAGTTCTGCGGGAGAATACCATTATTGATGAGAACCTGTTTTTATCCTTGGAAAAAATGGCAAGGTTCAGAAATTATGTAGTTCACCATTACGATAAAATCGATCCGTCTATAGTTATTACCATAATTCATAGAAACCTGGATGATTTCCAAAAATTTAAAGAGGCGATCGTTTTGTTTCTAAAAAAATAAGAACAGGAACATGATATCTCTTATTCTACCGGAGTTTGTGGTTATCATCTTGATCCCAAAACTATGGGTGGGAGTTCAAAAATACAAAATCAGTAGAAAGGAGTTAGAATGCTGTCGGCACTCAACGCATTTCGTTTTTTTGCCATTGTTATGATGTATTTTCACCATTTGGAGTACCATATTGGATTCGGATCCTCCGCAGTCACTTGCATATTTTGACGTTTATCGTTTCTGGTTCTACCGGATTTTGTGGTTTTTATACTACAAGCCGGTGAAAATTGCATTTTTGCAGCAATGTTACAATAAAAGGTGTCTTATATTTGCAAATATCGCGCAATTCTGTTGCGCGATTCAATTTTTCAACAGACTCCAGAACACTCTCGTTGCTGCATCCATGCGAGGGTTGCGCCTAACCACATAATCCGGTAGAATCAGAAATAATTTGAACAAGTCCAGATTGAGCATATGAGCAAACGGGAATATGTTTCCATGCGAAACATATGAATACATCTGCTATACTTTGCGGTTGAAAAAAAGGTCGGTCTGGAGTATTGTACGAGACTGTAGCATTTAGCCGGCTATCTTTTGTGATAATATAATTAACACGGACAAAGTATTGGCGCGATTGGAGATTCAGTGCGATTTGTTGAGAGATTCATGGAGCCTCATAATAACAGAGTCATAGGATTGGATATTGTTCGTGCGGTGGCCATTCTACTCGTAGTTTATGGACATGGTGCTTATTTATTACCACCCGAATTAATTAAATACTATTATATACCTCTCCCATTCATTGATGGTGTTTCCATTTTTTTTGTATTAAGCGGTTTTCTGATTGGCGGTATCCTGCTAAATATTATACAAAACGGAAACTTTACATCCAGGGATTTATTAAATTTTTGGCTACGTAGATGGTTTCGTACGTTGCCGAATTACTTTCTTGTATTATCAGGATTGTTGATCTACCAAATGCTGTTTTACCATAATCTGGGGGAAGTTAATTTTAAGTACATCCTGTTTCTTCAGAATTTTATATCTCCAAATCCCCCGATGTTTCCTGAAGCGTGGAGTTTGTGCGTAGAAGAATGGTTCTATCTGTTATTTCCAATTGCGTGTTTTATTTTTTATAAACTATTGAAAAACAAAAGTAAGTCTGTTTTGCTTTCCGCATTATTGTTTATACTTCCGCCATTGATTTTCAGGGTTTTGTATTACTATAACGGAATAACTTTTTATAACCTGGACAGCAATATCCGTAAAGTTGTGGTATTTAGATTAGATAGTTTGATGTATGGCATAATTGGCGCATACTTTTTCAGATTTCAAAAAAGCTCCTGGATGAAATACAAAAATGTATGTCTTGTGTTTTCTTTGGTCATGATTCTTTGTCTGACCCTTTATCATAGAATGGACCCTTCGTTGGCATTTTTAGCTGTATATCAGTACAATCTGGAATCCTTGGCTACTCTTCTGTCACTGCCCTATTTGTCAGAACTCAAATCAATAAAATTAAAATTTATTACATTTGTTATCACATTTATCAGTATTATTTCGTATTCGATGTATTTGCTAAATTATTCAGTGGTGCAATGTCGATTGATTCCTTTATCCCTATCAATTGTTGGTCTCAAAGGTATTACGAGTAACTATCTTATGGTTTTAACCTATTTTATGTATTGGGTTTACATACTTTTCGGTTCTTTTATCCTGTATAAATATTTTGAAAAACCCATGATGGATTTGCGAAGCAGGTTCACACTGTGATGAGTCAAACTTTTCAATGGAAAGTTCGTACATTTCTGGTTCTAACGGTTTTTGTGGTCATGTATTTCAGGTACTTATGACAGTCATTCCGGAACCTGAAAATTCATAGATTATCTGGCAACCTTCATGTTCCGGTTTACACTTTCCAGGGATTTTTCTGATCATACAAGAGTGTCAACTACTTTTGGGTAATATGAAGGATGGCGATTATCTCATAACAAACATTGCACCCACTGGCTAAACAATGGTGTTGTCTCATGAAATTAACAGGCTGGGGACGTTACCCCATTATTGATGCCAATATTTTAATTGTGGAAACTTACGAACAGGCGCAATCGTTCTTGAACACGCATGTCGAGTTGCTTGTCCACGCTATGGGGCGAAGTTATGGTGACAGTGCGTTGGCTTCC
>JBAWXL010000360.1:0-3757 GCA_037144095.1 Bacteroidota bacterium | reverse complement strand
TAGCTATGGTTGCCCCTGTCATAGCTATGATGGCGGAGTCATAGCTATGGTTGCCCCTGTCATAGCTATGATGGCGGAGTCATAGCTATGGTTGCCCCTGTCATAGCTATGATAGCGGAGTCATAGCTATGGTTGCCCCTGTCATAGCTATGATGGCGGAGTCATAGCTATGGTTGCCTCTGTCAATGCTATGAGGGAGGTATAATGGACTAAACCTAACAGGTTTTGGAAACCTGGTAGGTTTTTCATTCAAGATGCAATTTATAAATATAAAGACTTTCCATTCATTCTGAACCCCTTTGAATTTGGAGCTTGGGACTTGGGACTTGGGTCTTTTTTTAATTGATTCCTATTTAAAAGCTCAATTAATAGAAGAATATTTCAGAAAAAATCTAATGTGCCCTATTGTGCCTAACCTAATAACCCAATAACAAATAGCCCATTAATCAATCAAAACAAAGGCATCCCCAATATCCTTTTTAGGTTTGGGCGGAACATCGTGCAAAGCTTTGCCCACCGCCACAAAAGCCATCAGCCGGAAAGGCGCTGCTATATCCAACAACACCTCCAGCGAAGCTTTGGCAATCATAGGCGCACTGAGCCAGCAAGCCCCATAGCCTAAATCGACCGCAGTGAGCAACATATTTTCAATACAAGCCCCAATGCTCTGAATGTCGGGATAGTTTCGCATGCGGTTCACCTCTTCGTGATCCATTTTCACGCCTTTTTCCAAAATCGTCTCATAATCTTGTGCCAAAACGGCAATCACAGCAGGTGCATTCTCAAAAAATGTCGAAAACCACTCCACTTGCGACTTGATATTATCGGAAGCAATCGACGAAATTGCAGGCAAAGAGTCGATTTGTTGGGTAACTTCAAGCGCCATTTGTTGCAATAAAGCCTTATTTCGGATAGCAATAAACCGCCAGGGCTGATAATTGTTCACACTTGGGGCGTGCAACGCCATTCTAACCAATTCCTTAAGATGCTCAACAGGCACTTCTTCGTCCTTATATTGACGAACACTCGAACGTTTTAAGATAGCTTCATGTAATTCCATAATTGTATTTTTGTTGATTGGTAAAAGTACAAAAATATCTTCAATTGATTTCATATCGAATAAATCTTTAAATTTGCTCTCAATAATTTATAACTAAAATGGAAAATTCAATATTAAATCTACAGCCCGCGGCAGTGTGGTTTTACTTCAATGAAATCTGCAAAATTCCGCATCCCTCTAAGAAAGAAGAAAAGATGATCAACTATCTTGTCAACTTTGGAAAAACAAACCATCTCGAAACGCTTACTGATAAAGTGCAAAATGTTTTAATCAGAAAACCGGCAACTAAAGGCTACGAAAACAAACCTTCCGTATGTTTACAGAGCCATATCGATATGGTTTGCGAAAAAAACAGCAATGTTCAGCACGATTTCGAAACAGATTCTATCAAACCGGTAGTGGATGGCGAATGGGTCAGAGCCCAAGGCACCACCCTTGGCGCCGACGACGGCATTGGAATGGCAGTGCAACTTGCCATCTTAGCTTCCGATTCAATCGAACACGGACCCATCGAATGTTTATTCACCGTTGACGAAGAAACCGGACTCACCGGAGCCTTTGCCTTAGAACCCGGGTTTTTAAAAAGCAACATTCTTCTCAATCTCGATTCGGAAGACGATGGACAACTATTTATCGGTTGCGCCGGCGGAAAAGATACGGTTGCCACATTCAATTATAAGGAAGATAAAAATATCCCTCAGGGGAAAGCCTATATAATTAATGTGTCGGGACTAAAAGGTGGTCATTCGGGCGACGACATAAATAAAGGATTGGGAAATTCTAATAAAATATTAAACCGTATTTTGTGGAATGCATCAAAAGAATGTGGAATTCGGATATCAGAAATAGATGGAGGAAACCTCCGCAACGCAATTCCCCGCGAAGCCTTTGCTAAAATTATTGTCCCAACCGACAAAATCGACTCCTTTATATATATATACAAAATGATTTCTTCAAACATTAAAAACGAATTGCTCTCGGTAGAAGATAATCTCAATATAGAACTAACAGAAACCTCGCTGCCCGAAACCTTAATTGACGAAACAACCCAGCAACAATTGCTCAATGCACTCTATGTTTGTCCTCATGGCGTAATAGCAATGTGTGCCGATATGCCAGGTTTGGTCGAAACTTCTACCAATCTTGCCTCAATAAAGATGTTGAATAACGAAATATTAGTTACCAGCAGTCAGCGCAGCTCAATCGAAAGTGCAAAAGACGATATAGTGGATATGGTCGATACGGTTTTCAAAATGGCAGGAGCCACCACATCACATGGCGACGGCTACCCGGGATGGAAACCAAATGTTCATTCAGCCATTATGCAAATCACCAAAGATGCCTATCAAAGGCTTTTCAATGTTGAGCCACTTGTATTGGCCATCCATGCCGGTCTCGAATGTGGTTTGATTGGCGAAAAATATCCCGGAATGGATATGATATCCTTTGGTCCCACCCTAAGAGGCGTACATTCGCCCGACGAAAAACTGAAAATTGATACCGTCGAAAGATTTTGGCAATTAACTCTTGAAGTATTAAAGAATATACCCGCTTAAAATACTATATATATAAGAAGTAAATTTAGCTATATATAATAAGGAGTAAATTTAGCTATATATTATAAGGAGTAAAATTAGCTATATAATATAAGGAGTAAAATTGTACTATATAATATAAGGAGTATTTCCTATAATCCAATATTAAACCCAATCCTGATGATTGGGTTTTGATATAATGTATAGGGACTTTCATTGAAATTATACAAAGCAATAATATTCATCGAGAATTTTTCACCAATAGCTTGTTTATATCCAGCCCCAGCAAGATAATATGGCTCAAATATTCTTCCTGTCTTATTTAATATACCATAAGGATCTATCAATTGAGTCTCATAATTCAGCAATTGAAACTCAACATGAGCAAATAAATTCTCCAAAACATAGAATCTGCCAAAAACACTCCCACCATAAATACTAGTTGAAAATGCCGGCGACCATCTTTTATCGTTATAATACTGGTAGTTTACGCCAAGTCCAACAGCAAACCTATTCGTAATCCAACAACCTAAAGAAGGAGAAACATCAATTAAAGTTATTGTTCCAAACTGCAAACCGACGTTTCCACCAATAAACAAACGCTTATAAAATGGTTGATTAGCATAAATGTTATCATTTTGGGCGTAAGAATGGGTAGAAAACAAAAAAATAAAAGAGGAAAAAATAAGAGAAAAACAGGTTTTTTTAAGCATAGCGAAATAGATTTAGAGCACAAATGCAAATAAAATTTCAATGCCAATCATTTTCTTCAAAAAAAGATGAAAATTATTCTCCCTGATTTATAGGAGATTGAAAGTAAAATGAAAAAAAAATGAAAAAGAAAGTTAGATAAGTTTGGAGAAATAGAAATAAGTAGTAATTTTGCAATCCCTTTAAAGAAGGACAACGCACTGTGAAAAACTTAAAAAAAAATATTTTCAAAAATATTTGGTGATATCAAAAAAAGTTTTAATTTTGCAACCCCAATTAAGGGAACAAAAAAAGTTCATTGAAAAACTGAAGAAGACAATAAGTAGCAAATATCCCTGTATCAATAAAATTTGAACAGAGACGAGTAAATCTTGGACATATAAAGATCAAAATTACTATGGAGAGTTTGATCCTGGCTCAGGATGAACGCTAGCGGCAGGCTTAATACATG